>JBIPON010000090.1:0-7118 GCA_044379065.1 Polynucleobacter sp.
GAGGCGTACTGTTTTCAAAATACCGGGGAACAGATCGTCTCCAAGCGAAGCTAAGTCAGCCTCACCATGAATCACGCCATACGGTACCGGACCGACCCCAGAGATGGGGGCGCACTGTGCTAAAAATACTTTTTCTTTAATGCGGTCTTGTGCGATCGAAACACAGCTGCTATCCGGAGCAACAAATATCCCGCGCGCTTTAAAAAAATCGAGTGCCTGTGCAGGAACGTTTTCAAACTCGGTACTAATGGCGGAACACAAACTGGCCATTTCAGAAAGAGCGGCCGTATCAAGGTAATCGGCACATAAATGTTTTTCAGCAACGGATCCGCCCGGACTAAGTGGATCAGGATCCAAAACACAGACTTTAAATCCGAGAGACTGCGCTTCATGGATGAACATGCGCCCAAGCTGACCACCGCCCAAAATACCGAGCCACGCCGGCGATTTACAGATGCTCGAGGGAGAAGCTGCGTCCTTACTCATCAATTACTTGGCGGTTAATTCCATGGATTGCGCTAGCGCAGTCTGTTTGCTGCGAAAGGATTCTAGTGCTGCCATCAAATCGGCATTGTGCGCGGCCAGAATAGCAATGACATGTAATGCAGCATTAGCAGCGCCCGCCTCGCCAATCGCAAAGGTAGCCACCGGAATACCCTTGGGCATTTGCACAATCGAGTACAGGGAGTCTTCACCGCGCAAGTACTTGCTGGGAACGGGCACACCAAAAACCGGCACCAGGGTTTTCGAGGCAAGCATGCCTGGTAAATGGGCAGCGCCACCTGCGCCAGCAATAATTGCCCTCAGGCCTCGATCGCGGGCTGCTTCTGCATACGCAAACATATCATCGGGCATGCGGTGCGCAGATAAAACCTGGGCCTCGTAAGGCACGCCAAACTGATCTAGCATCTGGGCAGCATGCTGCATGACGTCCCAATCGGAATTGGATCCCATCACAATGCCAACGACTGCTGTTGCGTTTGAACCTGTGCTCATGACCTGCTCCACTTATGCTGGATACGAAAAGAGGATCTATTATCCCAGCCTTTTGGCAGGGACTCCAGCAGAATGACTGCCAATTAGACTGCCTGACTCAGGCGCGTCAGGGCCTCGCGGTACTTTTCTGCGGTCTTTTCGATCACTTCATTCGGCAGATCCGGAGCTGGCGGGGTTTTAGGCCATGGCTTGCCATCGATCCGAACTTGCTCCAACCAGTCGCGTATAAATTGCTTGTCATACGATGGGGGATTCGTACCAGGCTGGTAAGTCTCGGCAGGCCAAAAGCGGGAAGAGTCTGCTGTCAGAATCTCATCCATCAGAACCAGCTGATTGGCTTCGTCTAAACCAAACTCAAATTTGGTATCGGCAATGATGATGCCGCGGGTAGCGGCGTAACGCGACGCTTCTTCATATAAACGAATGCTGACATCGCGAATTTGATTAACCAGGGGCGCACCAATGCGCTTCACTACTTCTTCAAATGAAATGTTTTCATCGTGCTCACCCACGGCTGATTTAGCAGCAGGCGTAAAGATGGGTTGGGCTAACTTTTGGGCATTTTGCAATCCGGGCGGCAAAGGGACGCCGCACACACTGCCGGTTTCTTGGTAGTCTTTCCAGCCACTGCCAGCCAAATAACCCCGTACTACAGCCTCAACCAAAATGGGCTTAAGTCGTTTCGCTACCACTGCGCGCCCTTGCACCTGCTCCACCTCGCCTGCCGTCACTACGCTGGCAGGATCAATACCCGTGAGGTGGTTTGGAATCACATGGGCCAATTTATCAAACCAAAAATTTGCCATTTGATTGAGGATGATGCCTTTTTCAGGAATAGGCTGCGGCAAAATCACATCAAACGCCGATAAGCGATCGGTTGTGATCATCAGCAAACGATCCTTGCCTAGTTCATATACATCACGCACCTTGCCTTTGGAGAGCAAGGGCAAAGAGGTAATTGAAGTTGCGTGCAACGCTTTTTTCATTGCATTACTTCACGATCTGGGCAAGCTGACCAGTACGATAACGCTCAGCCATTTTTTCCAATGCAATCGGTTTAATCTTGGCTGCTTGACCGGCACAGCCAAACGAGGTGTAGCGTGCAATGCAGATACCTTTTGCCGCCTCGCGTGCTGGCTTGAGGTAGTCGCGCGGATCAAATTTGCCGGGGTTCTCAAACAGATAACGGCGGATCGCAGCCGTCATCGCCAAGCGAATATCAGTGTCGATATTAATCTTACGCACACCGTGCTTGATGCCTTCTTGTATTTCTTCTACGGGTACGCCATAGGTTTCTTTCATATCGCCACCAAAAGCCCGAATCTCGGCAAGCAACTCTTGCGGAACGCTGGAAGAGCCATGCATCACTAAGTGGGTATTGGGAATACGTTGGTTGATTTCTTTAATGCGGGTAATGGCCAAAATATCACCGGTTGGCTTCTTCGTAAATTTATATGCGCCATGGCTTGTGCCAATCGCAATTGCCAGTGCATCGCATTGGGTAGCACGTACAAAGTCAGCCGCCTGCTCTACATCGGTTAACAACTGCTCACGCGTCATCGTGCCATCGGCACCATGACCATCCTCTTTATCGCCCATCATGGTTTCGAGGGAGCCCAAAACACCAAGCTCTGCCTCTACCGTAACGCCAATCGAGTGGGAGAACTTCACCACCTCTTGCGATACGGCAACGTTGTAGTCATAACTAGCAACCGATTTACCATCGGCTTCGAGTGAGCCATCCATCATCACGCTGGTAAAGCCACTTTTAATTGCCGCCATACAAACCGCTGGGCTTTGGCCGTGGTCTTGATGCATCACCACTGGAATATGGGGGTACTCTTCTACGGCAGCGGAAATCAAGTGCCGCAAAAATGCCTCCCCTGCATACTTTCGCGCCCCTGCCGATGCTTGCATGATGACGGGTGCGCCCACCTCGTCGGCCGCCATCATGATGGCTTGTACCTGCTCTAAATTATTGACATTAAAAGCAGGCAATCCGTAACTGTGTTCAGCAGCATGGTCTAGCAGTTGGCGCATGGATACAAGGGGCATAACAGTCTCTTCTATTTAAAAGGGTAAAAATTCAGGATCTTATTTTACGTTGACAATCTTTAAGGTATTAGTACCGCCAGGAGAGCCCATCGGGGCGCCAATGGTCAATACAATCGTATCGCCTGTTTTCACGGCGCCGAGCTCCTTTAAGCGCTGTTCGACCTGCGCCAATGCCGTATCGCGATCGTTACTCAGCGCTAAAGCCAATGGAGTAACGTTGCGATAGGTGCTGAGTACCCGCTGGGTCGAAATATTCGGCGTCAAAGCAAAAATAGGCACATGAATGTTATGGCGACTCATACAGATGGGCGTAGAGCCCGACTGTGTCAGTGCGGCAATTGCGGTTGCGTGCAAATGGTGTGCCGTAAACAGCGCACCCAAGGCAATCGTCTGATCGATGCGGGTGAAGGTTTGATCTAAAAAATCGGTATCAAGCCGAACTTGTTCTGATTTCTCTGCTTCGATGCAAATCTCCGCCATCTGCTCAATGGTCTTGACGGGGTACATTCCCGTGGCAGACTCTGCCGACAACATCACGGCATCGGTACCATCCAAAACCGCATTAGCGACGTCACTCACCTCGGCGCGAGTGGGTACCGGCGCACTAATCATGGACTCCATCATTTGCGTGGCCGTAATCGTAAATTTATCGGCTTCACGAGCGAGCTTAATCATGCGCTTTTGCAGAGCTGGCACAGCAGGATTGCCCACCTCAATAGCGAGATCACCGCGCGCCACCATAATGCCGTCACTCTCGGCAATGATGCTATTGAGGGCCTCGGGCTCGATCGCTTCGGCACGCTCCACTTTGGCAATTAATTTGACCTTAGGGACGCCATGCTTGGCACTGGCTGCATCAGCTAATTTGCGGGCATAGGCCATATCCGCGCCGTCTTTTGGAAAGCTAATCGCAACAAAGTCCACACCCATTGCAATTGCGGCATCCAAATCGAGAATGTCTTTTTCAGTTAAGGCAGGAGCCGTTAAACCACCGCCAGCGCGATTGATGCCTTTGTTATTCGATAGTGCGCCGCCAAGCTCCACCCGCGTATGAATCTCACCGCCCTTCACCGACTCTACGCGCAATACGATCAAGCCGTCATTGAGTAGCAAGCGATCGCCAGCGCGGACATCATTGGGTAAGTTTTTATAGTCAAGACCAACCCGCTCGTCATTACCTAAATTACAGGCAACATCCAAAATAAATGGGGTGCCTTCCTTCAGCATGGCCTTACCGTCTGCAAACTTACCAACCCGGATCTTAGGTCCTTGTAGGTCCGCCATGATGCCGAGCTCACGACCTACTTCAGCGCAAATCGAGCGAACCATGTCGTGCCGTGCGCGGTGATCTTCCACAGTGCCATGTGAAAAGTTCAGTCGAACCACATCCAATCCCGCACGGATCATGTCTCGCAAAACCTCTGGTTTTTCTGAAGCAGGTCCTAGTGTTGCAATAATCTTTGTGGCTCGTAACATGAAAAGCTCCTTTTTATTCGCTTCCTCGCTCAACCAACACTGCAAAAGCCGGTAATGTTTTGCCTTCCAAAAACTCGAGGAAAGCGCCGCCGCCGGTAGATATGTAATCGACTTGATTTTCGATGCCGTATTTGGCAATCGCCGCCAAAGTATCGCCACCGCCCGCAATTGAAAACGCTGGGGAATGGGCAATCGCTGCTGCAATCATTTTGGTGCCGCCACCAAATTGATCAATCTCAAAGACTCCTAAAGGCCCGTTCCAGACAATCGTGCCCGCATGAGCCAGCATAGTAGAAAGGCGCGCGGCCGTCTTCGGGCCCACATCCAAAATCATGTCGTCCTCGGCCACCTCGTTGGATGGCACCCGGTTAGCGCGCGCCAATGGTGAGAGTTCGTTGGCTACCACCACGTCCTCTGGAATCGGCACATGGGCGCCGCGCTTTTCCATCAAATCCATAATTTCCCGGGCTTCGTTAACGAGGTCGGGCTCGGCTAAGGACTTACCGATCGGTAGGCCTTTAGCCAGCATGAAAGTGTTCGCAATACCGCCGCCCACAATTAGCTCGTCTACTTTTTCAGCTAGGGCTTTCAGAATGGTCAGCTTACTCGACACCTTTGATCCTGCCACGATCGCGATCAAGGGGCGCTTGGGATTGGCCAGAGCCCTGCTCAAAGCATCAAGCTCAGCAGCCATGAGCGGACCTGCACAAGCAATCGGCGCAAACCGTGCGACACCATGCGTAGTCGCTTCAGCGCGATGGGCTGTACCAAATGCATCATTGACATAGACATCGCACAGTGCGGCAATTTTTTTTGCAAGTGCTTCGCTGTTTTTCTTTTCGCCCACATTGACGCGGCAATTCTCCAGCAGCACCAGATCGCCGGGCTGAAGATCAAAACCGCCATCGACCCAATTGCTAATCAGAGGTACTTTGCGATTGAGTATTTCTGCGATGCGATGGGCCACTGGAGCCAGGCTATCTTCGGGTTTAAATTGACCTTCGGTTGGCCTCCCAAGGTGAGAGGTCACCATCACTGCGGCCCCAGCTTGTAGGCAAATTTCAATCGCTGGAATGGAAGCGCGAATGCGGGTGTCTTCGGTAATATTGCCAGCCTCATCCTGAGGCACATTCAGATCCGAGCGAATCAGCACCCGCTTGCCTTTTAACAGTCCAGCCTGCGCTAAGTCATGGAGGCGTTTTACTTTAAAAAGGGTATCGGACATGGAAATGCAATTCGGTAAAAGAACAATCCCCCATTCTAAAACCAGTAGCGCAGTGCGCTGTAAACCAGCATCCCAACAATCAGGGTCGGCAACATGCTGCGCAGCCAGGTAAAGGTCACAAAAGCGGCCAAACCAGCCCAAATCTGCGGAATAGCCCAATTAAATTGGCTAATTTCAGTAGCGCCATTGGGCATGACAATTTCTGGGGCCAAAATCGCCACAATCGCCGCCAGCGGGGCATACCGAATGGAGCGCAAAATGAGTTCGGGCATCCGCACCCGATCCCCCAAGAACATAAAAAAGCCCCGCGTCCCCAAGGTTACTAGGCCCATACCCACAAGAAGTGCGCTGATTTCGAGGGAGGTGAGGGTGGGCACGCTAATCTCCCGCGCTAACTCGGTTGGTTTGGGGGTCTTTGGGGCGGCGATCGCTGATAATGCCGACCGCAATTGCCGCAATAATCGCCAAAACAATATTGAGCTTAAAGGGCAGACTCATACTCAGAACGGCAACGAGAGCTGCTGCGCCGCCAGCCCAGCGGGCTGCGGGACGATCCAGCATGGGCACAATCACCGCAATTAAGGCTAAAGTACCCGCAAACTCCAGTCCCCAGCTTTGCGGAATTTGCCCTGCCAAGACAATGCCCAGCAGCGAGCCCATTTGCCAGATACTCCAGTTGCCGGTGGTCAACCCATACATAAAGGCGGTGCGCGATCGGCGGGCAGCCGGGCTTTCCTGGGGTGGATGCGCTTCTGGGTATCTCGAGGTGTACATCAAATAGCCAAAATCGGCCGTGAAGTAGCCTAGAGTGGCTCGGCGCCACAGCGGTAAGAAGTAAAAATGGGCCTGCATCCCAATGCTAAAGATGACAAAGCGCAAATTGACGACAAGCGCCGTCATTAAAATGGTCCATACCGGCAAGCCCAGCGCAATCAGGGGCAATGCAGCTAATTGCGCCGTGCCCGCAAAAACCAAGAGGCTCAAGCTGATAGCCTGCCAAAGGGTTAAAGTCGACTTGCCCATGGCCAAGCCGGTTACTAAGGCCCAAGTAAAGATGGTCACCACGGACGTTGACATGGTGCGCAAACCATCCTGAAAGGCCAGCCGCTCATCGTGCGGCCACGCAAAATAGGGCAAATGGCGCAGAATGAGAAGGGCTTTAGGGTGCTTAGGCATTGGAACCCCATTATAGGAAGCCCTGCCGCCTGCTCTACAATAAAGCCCATGTAAGGCAGCTTAGTTTTGCAAGTCGATTGCAGGGCAGAGGGCTCCGATTAATTCAACGCAAAAGGTAGAAAACATGTCGATGTCCGACCGCGATGGTTTTATTTGGTCCGATGGAAAACTCATTCCATGGCGCGAAGCA
>JBIPON010000091.1:0-7117 GCA_044379065.1 Polynucleobacter sp.
GCAACTTTATACTGTTTGCCACCGGTTTTTATGACCGCGTACATGGTTTGAAACCTCAAATTAATGAAACATTGAAGCTAATCCACACGGACTAGCTGAGCCGATTATTATATCTTGCATGAGTACCACTGTCAAAACTCCCGATCTAGCCGCCATTTTGGCCCCAATAGCCCCTGATTTAAAGGCTCTAGACGAGGTTATTAAGCGCCGTTTGGCCTCTGAAGTAGCCTTAATTGACCAGATTTCGGGCTATATCATCCAATCCGGAGGGAAAAGGGTACGTCCCGCCCTGTTGATTTTGGTCGCAAAAGCCCTCTCCAGCGGCCGAGAAATCCCCCATGTACTGGATTTAGCCGCTGTCGTCGAATTTATCCATACCGCCACCCTTTTGCACGACGATGTAGTTGATGAATCAACCCTACGCCGAGGGCGTGAGACGGCCAATGCGGCCTTTGGCAACGCTGCCAGTGTTCTGGTAGGGGATTTCTTGTACTCCAGGGCGTTCCAAATGATGGTGGCCCCCAATGACATTCGGATCATGCAGATTCTCTCTGACGCTACCAATACGATTGCCGAAGGGGAGGTCTTACAGCTTCTCAATATGAATGACCCTGAGGTCGACGAGTCTAGCTACCTACAGGTGATTCGCTATAAAACGGCCAAATTGTTTGAGGCCTCCAGCGAGCTAGGCGCTATTTTGGCTGGAGCTAGCAATAGCGAGCGTGAACTCGCTGCTGCGTTTGGTCGGCACATTGGCACTGCATTTCAGCTGATGGATGATTTACTCGACTACACAGCCACTTCCACTCAAATGGGCAAAAACGCCGGTGATGATCTGCGCGAGGGAAAGCCAACACTTCCTTTAATTTATTTACTGGAAAAGGGCAGCACGGAAGAGCAACTGCTAGTGCGCTCAGCCATTACGCAGAACACTGATCTTCCGGAAGATGTATTTGAGCAAATTCTGACTGCAGTCCAGTGCTCCGGCGCCCTGGAATACACCCAGCTAGCTGCCAAACGCGAAGCGGACTTGGCACTTGGCAATATCAAAGCCTTCCCCAAGAATGCGGCTACAGACTCCTTGATTGCGCTCTGCGAATACTCCCTTGCAAGACAAATGTAGCAATCTGCAGCTCCTTTTCTAGGCAGCACTAGTCAGATAAAATAGGCATATTGGCAACAACGGAATGTAGCGCAGCCTGGTAGCGCACCTCGTTCGGGACGAGGGGGTCGGAGGTTCGAATCCTCTCATTCCGACCACAACCCCCATAGATTGATTTATTTGCCAACCGTTTTTAATCGCAAGGCTTTCGCCGTTTCACGCACCGCCTCTGCCTCGGCTTTCAAGCGCACCACCTCTTCAGGAGACAAGCGCTCAATATTCGAATAGTCGAGCTTCCAACTCGGATCTTCACTCCAGATGAGTGGCGACTGCATCGTGGTTCGAGGTCCGACTGCCGACTCCAATAAACGCAATGCCAACTCAAAATTAGCTGCGCGTGACTCGGGATCATTTGGCCTTGCCGCAGCATTACCCAGCGGAAAATCACTAAACAGCATGCGCGGCACACCGCAGTACTCAACAATGTCTTTCGCGCTCGCCATCACGACAGTGCAGATCCCCGCAGGCTCTAAGGCCCTGGCCAGCAGACTTTGGGATTGATGGCAGATCGGACAGTTGGGAATTAGCACCGCAACATCGACCGCATCTGCTTGACACATTGCAATGATGGCGGGCGCATCGATCTCCACGGTATGGCGCTGGCTGCGATTGCTGGGTAATCCATAAAAACGGGGCGAGAGCGATGCAATTCGGCCCAATTGCTGAGCGGCCTGCGCCGCCTCGTATGGAAACCAGCATTCGCTATCGCTCATATTGGCATGCTTGCGATCAATCCCAACATGCGCGATGCGTAAATCCGGCTTACTGGTCATTGATCCTGCATAAGGCTCATAAAACTTTGCATTTGCGTTATATGCTGCGCCTGCACCTTGCGGACCCTTGTCTTCCTGATAAGGCGCTGCTGTTGTCACCAAGGCTAACTTAGATGCGCTCAGCGGTTTTTTGAGTGGTGTAAATGGTGCGTCGATGTAATGCGCCCAAACGTAGGGATTTTCATAACCTAAGCCCAGGTAATAGCTTCGGGTGCGCAGCATGTAACGCACGGGTTGATCGAATTCCGGGGCAAAACGGATTTCAGCTGGAGCCGCAGACTGGGACATAACCGATCCTTGATAAGATAGAACGCATTCAATACTGAAAACAAAAGGAATTCATTATGACGCAATGGGTACGCTATCAGCACCAAGGTCAAATTGGCTTTGGGCAAGTTCAGAACGATCAAATCACGGTGTACAGCGGTGACTTGTTTTGCAATCCCGCCCCAACTGGTGCCACACTAAAGCTATCCGATGTCGTGATTGATATTCCCTGCGTGCCAACGAAGATGGTTGCGCTGGTTGATAACTTCCATGCCCTGGTAACGAAGCTGGAGCATGCAGTACCAGCAGAGCCACTGTATTTCTTGAAATCCAATAGCTCATTTCTGGCTGCCAATCAAACCATTCGCATGCCCAAGTCATACTCCGGCAAGGTGGTGTACGAAGGCGAGCTCGGCATTGTGATTGGGCGGCGTTGCCAAGGCATTAGCGAGGCCGAAGCGGCCTCTGCTATTTTTGGCTACACCTGCATTAATGACGTCACCGCGATTGAAATCCTCAACCGTGATCCCGGCTATGCCCAGTGGACGCGCTCGAAGAGCTTCGATACCTTTGGCGTCTTTGGTCCCTATATTACAACTGGCATTGACCCAAGCCAGTTGCACATTAAGACCATCTTGAACGATCAGGAGCGCCAGAATTATCCAGTAGCCGATATGATTTTCCAACCTGCCAAATTGGTGAGCTTGATTTCCCAAGACATCACCCTAGAAGTCGGCGACATCATTGCCTGCGGTACCTCGGTTGGCGTTGGCTCGATGAAGCCTGGCAGTAAGGTCAGCATCATTATTGATGGCGTTGGACAACTCGATAACGCATTCGAGTAAACATGTAGGGCTCGCAAAAAAGCCTCAAGGCATTGCTGCTTTGAGGCTTTTTTCTTTAGTACCAATCTAACTCGATATCGCTCTAGAAATCTACATTACTGAATCAGTCAGGTTTAATACCCTGCCGCAAATGGCAAAGCCAAACTGCCATTGGATGCTTGGACGTTTTCATCCAGCACTTTAGTTAATGCAAAAACCGTACTGAGGCATGGCGTTGGGATCTTAGTAATTTGACCGAGCTCGATAACGGAACCCAGCAAGGCATCAATCTCGAGTGAACGACCCGCTTCTAAATCTTGCAACATCGATGTTTTATGTTTGCCGACTTTTTCAGCGCCACCAATGCGGCGCTCAATATCAACCCGGAACGTAACGCCCAGCTTCTCTCCAATGGTTTGCGCCTCAGCCATCATATTGCGCGCGAGATCTTTGGTTAACGGATGCTGACAGATTCCTTCAAGGTGGCCATGCGTCAATGCGCTAATGGGATTGAAGGTCATATTGCCCCAGAGTTTTAGCCAAATCTCGGCACGGATGTCTTCCAGAATTGGTGACTTAAAACCAGCAGCAGCCATCAACTCAGAAACCATCTTCGCCCGATCGGATACGGAGCCATCCAGCTCGCCAATTGGGAAGCGCGTTCCTTCCACGTGTCGAATCACGCCAGGGGCTTGTGTAAATGTGGCGGGATACACCACGCAACCCAAAATGTTGTTGGGATTGATCGTACGCATGATGAGGCCCCCTGCATCCACCGTCTCAACGGAGTGATCTTGATACTCGCCAGGTAACTTTTGAAAGTACCACCACGGAATTCCGTTTTGCATAGGAATCAAGATCGTATCAGGGCCCATGATGGATGCCATGTCGTGCACGACCGGCTCCACTTGATGGGCCTTGACGGCCAAAATAATGATGTCCGGCTTACCGGCATCGGTAATCTTTTCAACCGCAGTAACGGTGGCATGCAAGGGCTCTGGCTCTTCATTGGTAATGAGTGCCAGTCCCCTTTCCTGAATTGCTTTCAATGTGGCGCCACGGGCGACCACCGTTACATCATTGCCAGCTCTCGCTAACATGACAGCTAGGTAGCCGCCAATGGCTCCACCCCCGCCGATCACACAGATTTTCATAACAACTCCATAAGAACAAAAAATTTTTCATTGCATCCAGCGTAGGCAACTGCTGCTGCGAGATCTCGCAGTGCGGATCCATCGCAGCAAAACACACATTATTCAAACCTGCACTTAACGCAATGCAGAACGGGGGACTAGACCACCCAGCAGCATCCCAGCGATGCTGGCTAAGAGTCCCGCCAATTGCGGCGGTAAAGTAGCTTCAGGAGCTAATATCTCAGCCCCAATCCAAACTGTCAAGCCAAAAACAACCGCAAGCAGGCCGCCCAAGGAGTTGGCCTTAGACCAGTAAATTCCGAAGGCAAGGGGTACAAATGCAGCAACTAAAGTCACTTTATACGCACTTTCGACCATCTTAAAGATCGATAGCTCCGAGTTCATTGCAAAGAAAGTAACCGCTATTGTGAAGAAAAGGACCGTAATTCGCATAATTTTTAGCAAACCTTGATCACTTAAGTTCTTATAAAACCCGCGAACGATATTTTCCGCAAAGCTGACCGACGGTGCCAGTAATGTTGCACTTGCACAACTTTTGATTGCCGAGAGCAATGCGCCAAAAAATAGAATTTGAGCAAAGACCGGTGCATGCTCAAGCACCAGCTTAGGCAAAATCATTTGCGAATCGGTGTTGATGTAGCGTTCTACCAAACCCGGATCGATTAAGGTTGCCGAATAGGCCAAGTACATTGGTACAAACGCAAAGATGAAGTATAAGACTCCGCCCAAAATCGAGGCCTGCACTGCGATATTGACGTTCTTGGACGAACTAATCCGCTGAAAGACGTCTTGTTGCGGGATCGAGCCCAGCATCATGGTACACAGCGCCGCTGTAAACCCAAGGATGGATACCAGATTCATATCGGGCCAAAAAGAGAATTTGCCGGCTGCAGCCGCATGCTCAATCACCACTGTAAATCCACCCGTCAATGCAGTCATTTCACCGCTGATGTAGAGCATCCCAATCACAATCACAATCATCTGGATAAAGTCGGTAATCGCTACCGACCACATGCCACCAAACAGGGTATAGATCAAAACGCTGCCGGCACCAATCATCATGCCGAGGTTTTCGGAGATGGCGCCATCCGACACGACATGAAAGACGAGGCCCAGGGCTTTGATCTGCGCAGCTACCCAGCCTAAATAAGACACGACAATGCATAAGGTAACCAAGACCTCGACTGTACGACCATACTTTTCACGGAAGAAATCGCCAATCGTTAACATCCGACGGTTGTAGAGGTGCTTGGCAAAAAAAAGGCCCACCAAGATTAAACAGAGCGCCGATCCAAATGGGTCAGATACGACGCCGCCCAAACCTTCTTTAATAAACTCGGCCGGAATACCTAAAACCGCTTCAGAACCAAACCAGGTAGCAAAAACCATGGCGGTCACAATCGGCAGGGGGAGGCTATGGCCTGCTGCTGCAAAATCGGCCGTATTTTTGACGCGCATGGCAGCCCACAGGCCGATGCCAACCGAGATTACCCAATAGATGACAACAAACCAAATCAGCACGGCAAACCGCCCCATTTAATCATTTGCACAAATTATATGGCCTTGTTACTTATGGCAAATATGTTTTTGACGACCCCTGAAGCACCCTCTCTGACATAATTCCTGCATGAGCAAGGCGCACCCCCAATCCATGTCCGACATGGCCTATCAGCAGTCCATTTTGGGGGCGGTTTCCAGAACCTTTGCCCTCACTATTCCCCTATTGCCAAAGCCGCTCGAAACCGTCATCGGGAACACCTATTTATTGTGCCGCATCATCGATACGATCGAAGATGCCCCCACTCTAAGCATCGAAGCAAAGCGGGATTTATCTTCCTTGTTTCTGGACGCTGTTTTAGATAAGCAATCAGTTGATGCATTTGTGATCCCTTGCTTACATGCCCTTGAAGAGCACTGCAATCTGGATGAGCGCGATTTAATTGCCAATACCCCAACTGTACTGCGCATTTTTCATGGCTTTAATGCAAATGAGCAAGCTGCCATTAGCCGCTGCGTTGAAATCATGTCCAATGGAATGTTGCGTTTTCATAGTAAACAAACCTTGACGGGCTTACGCGACCTGCCTGAATTTGAAGAGTATTGCTATGTGGTGGCAGGCGTGGTCGGCGAAATGCTCACCAGCGTCTTTGCACTGCACTCTGCAGCATTTGCTCGGGCGATTGCTGGTAAAGAATATCTGGCGATTGGCTTTGGTCAAGCCTTGCAGATGACCAATATTTTGAAAGACTCACCTGAAGACAGCGCCCGCGGCGTATCTTGGAAACCCCAAGGCTACAGCCAACTCGCGCTACTAGCCATTGCTGATCAGAAGTTAGCAGACGCAATGGACTACATACGCCTGATTCCGGTAGATGAAGTTGGCATTCGGCGCTTTTGTTTTTTAGCCCTTGGATTGGCCGTGCTCACGCTCAGTAAGATTGCCGATCGAAGCTATTTTTCTCGGGGGAACGATGTCAAACTGCCTCGCAGAACAGTCTGGCTTTTTTATTACTTTACTTTTATTGCTGCACGTTCTAATTATGTGATGCAGCAATTTTGTACGATTGCGGGAAGACCAATCAAGCGCGCGCTTCGTGGTTGAGTAGCCACAGCTTAATGTCCCGATAGAGACCGGGAGCATCCTGTCCCATAAAGCCGCCTAGATTGGCTTTCGCAACAACCCGGTGGCACGGAATGACTAGTGGAAAATAATTGGCGCCGCAGGCACCGCCGACGGCACGCGCACCCGAATTCAAGCGGGCTGCAATCTCCCCATAGGTGATCCTTTCACCTGATTGCAGCTGTGCAACCGCATGCCATACCCGCTGCTGAAATGCAGTGCCTTGGGGCTTTAAGGGCAAATCAAATGGTGTTCTAGGATCTGCAAAATACGCACGGCATTGCTCCTCTACCAAAGCTGCTAAGGCATTGTCTGGC
>JBIPON010000092.1:0-7095 GCA_044379065.1 Polynucleobacter sp.
TTGGCTTTTTGACTTCTAACAAATACATGTCATGCTCAAACTTTCCATCTGCACGAATTTTGCCCCTAAAGAGACCATCGTTTATTTCAACTGCTTTCATTTGCTTCATTACCGCATCGGAGTTATCCGTTTTAGCTGCATCAATCGCCTTTAGGTACTGCAGGGTAGCAGAATAAACACCCGCCTGAGGAGATGTTGGAGCCTTGCCTTTGAACTCTTTCATGAAGCGCTCAGCAAACTTCCGGTTGGCATCGCTGTGATCCCAATACCATCCTTCGGTAAATGTCATGCCCGAAGTTTGCTTTAGACCTAAGGCTTGAATATCACTCGTAAACATCAGGAGGGGCACGACGGTTTGTTTCGAATTCATGATGCCAAGCTCTGCTGCCTGCTTAACTGATCCAATCGTATCGCCGCCTGCGTTAGCCAAGCCGATGACTTCTGCCTTAGAAGCTTGCGCTTGTGCCATAAAAGACGAGAAGTCTTGGGTGTTAATGGGGTGCTTTACGCTACCCAGAACCTTACCGCCATTCGCCACTACGACCTCAGTGGTATCGCGCTCTAATGTATGGCCAAAGGCGTAATCAGCAGTGACAAAGAACCAAGTTTTTTTGCCTGAGTCAACCACTGCCTTACCGGTACCGCGTGATAAAGCATAGGTGTCATAAACGTAATGCACGTTGTATGGGGTGCATTTTTCGTTGGTAATTTGCAGGGAAGCTGCGCCAGTGACGATCGATACCTTTTTAAATTGCTCGGCTACTTCCATCGCGGCTAAAGCGGATGCAGTAGAAACGTTGCCCACGATCATATCGACCTTGTCTCGCTCAAACATCTCACGGGCTTTCGAGCTGGCTAAATCGGCTTTTGACTGGGTGTCTGCCGACGTAATCACAATCTTCTTGCCGAGTACCTGTCCGCCAAAATCCCTTGCTGCCATTTGTGCAGCCAATACCGCGCCAGGACCTTCAATCGCTGAATAAATGCCAGATAAGTCAGTTAAGACGCCAATCCGTACCTCATTGTCCGAAACAGTTTGGGCATGAACAGGCATCGCTGCTGCCAAAAAATAGGATGCAGCCAATGTTGCAATTGCAGTTTTTTTCATTTGAACTTCTCCTTTTGAACTTTTTTACTAAACACCCAATAATGTCTTGAGCTCTTCCTGACTTGCGTCCAGTTGATTTCTCTCGACAATTTTTACAACTTGACCATGCTCAATGACGTAGTTTTTATCAGCGAGCTTGGAAGCAAATCGAAAATTCTGTTCTACGAGGACAATGGTGAAGCCACGCTCTTTCAGGGCCCGCACCACTTCAGCCAACTTTTGTACAATCACGGGCGCCAATCCCTCGGTGATTTCATCCAATAACAGCAGGTTTGCACCCGTACGTAAAATACGCGCAATAGCTAACATTTGCTGCTCGCCACCCGAGAGTTTTCCCCCTGGACTAGCGCGTCGCTCATATAAATTAGGGAACATGTGGTAAATCTCATCCACCGACATGGCCATGCCATCCCCTACTTTGGGAGGCAATAAAAAATTCTGCTCGCAGCTGAGGCTTGTAAAAATACCGCGCTCTTCAGGGCAGTATCCAATGCCCAATTTGGCGACCTGGTAAGTTGGCATGCCGATTACCTCTTGGCCATTGACCTTAATGGAGCCCGTCCGGCTGCTCACCAAACCCAAGATAGATCGCAAGGTGGTGGTTCGTCCGGCTCCATTTCGACCTAAAAAACAAACTACCTCACCTTTTTCAACGGTCACATTGATGCCGTGAAGTACATGCGACTCGCCGTACCATGCATTGAGATCCTGAATTTCTAGTGCCGGGGTAGTCATCTTGAATCAATGGCCTTGTAATTCGGTATCTGCGGTGCCCATATAGGCTTCCATCACCAGTGGATTTTGAGATACCACCTCATAAGAACCTTCAGCAATAATCTCGCCCCGCTGCAACACCGAAATTGTGGTTGCAATATTAGCGACGACTTTCATATTGTGCTCGACCATTAAGACCGTTCTGCCAGCCGACACCCGCTTAATCAAATCCGTAACCAAGCTGACATCCTCGTGGCCCATACCCTGGGTCGGCTCATCCAATAGCATTAGCTCTGGATTCATTGCAACCGTTGCTGCAATTTCGAGGGCACGCTTGCGACCATACGGCAGATTGACCGCCAATTCATCCGCATATGCCTCCAAGCCAACCTGCTTCAGTGCCTCCATCGCCCTTGCATTAAGGACATCGAGTGATTTTTCACTTTTCCAAAAATAGAAGGATGTACCTAACTCTTGTTGCAGACCGATACGGACATTTTCAAGCGCAGTCATGTGGGGAAAAACCGCTGATATTTGAAAGGAGCGAATGATTCCGCGCTTGGCAATTTGCGCTGGCTTTTCTTTCGTGATATCAAGTCCATTGAACTTAATATGGCCTGCAGTCGGCTCCAAAAATTTCGTCAGCAAATTAAAACAAGTCGTTTTACCAGCGCCATTGGGGCCAATTAAGGCATGGATGGTTCCACGCTGAACCCGAAGATTAACGTTACTGACTGCCGTAAATCCACCAAAAGATTTCGTCAGACTTTCCGTCTTTAAAATGCAATCGTCTGCAAGCACAGTGAAAAAACCTGAATTTATTTAAGGTATTGAGAATAGCGGATCTATTCCGTTTGTTTGCATAGCGAAAACCCTAATCCATGAGTGGGTCGTGGATTTACGATTTATCAAATTTATGTAAATTCCTGCTATTACAATGGGATATGAACTTTTCCCTCACTCCTGAGTTAATTGCCCTACAAGAACAAACGCGCCAATTCATCCATCAAACGGTCATCCCGATGGAAGGCGACCCGCGTGAAACCCAGCATGGCCCAACCCCCGAGTTTCGGCAAGAACTCATTGGCTTAGCTAAAAAAGCGGGTTTATTGACACCCCACGCATCTAAAAAGCATGGTGGACTTGGTCTAAGTCATGTTGGAAAAGCCGTGGTGTTTGAGGAAGCCGGCTATTCCCGCCTAGGCCCTATTGCAATGAACATTCATGCGCCAGATGAAGGCAATATTCATTTAATGGAACATGTAGCGAATGCTGCACAGCAAAAGCGCTGGCTGATTCCTCAGATAGAAGGAAAATTGCGTTCGTGTTTTGCCATGACCGAACCCTCGCCCGGCGCAGGCTCAGATCCGTCGATGCTATTAACCACCGCAGTACGGGATGGCGCTGACTACGTTCTCAATGGGCGTAAATGGTTTATTACTGGAGCCGATGGCGCTGACTACGTCATCATCATGGCGCGCACTGAGGATGATCAAGCAACCATGTTTTTGGCGGATATGAATAGTCCAGGGATCAGAATTGAACGGAACATGGATGCCATGGACCAGTGCTTTACGGGTGGCCATGGTGTATTGCGCTTTGACCAACTGCGCATTCCGGCTGATCAGATTTTAGGTGAGCTCGGGCAAGGCTTTCGCTATGCCCAAATTCGGCTTGCGCCAGCACGGCTCACCCACTGCATGCGGTGGCTCGGACAAGCGCGCCGGGCCCACGATATCGCCTTAGCGTACGCACAAAAACGCCAAGCATTTGGAAAGCGGCTGGGGGACCATGAAGGCATTGGATTTATGCTGGCCGATAACGATATGGATCTGCAAACCGCTCGGCTGCATATTTTGCATACCGCTTGGTTATTGGATCAAGGCAATAAATGCAATTACGAATCAAGCCGTGCGAAGGTCATCTGCTCTGAAGCAGAGTGGCGAGTGGTAGACCGATGCGTGCAAATCTTAGGCGGGCAAGGGGTAACCGGAGAGACTGCAGTGATGCGAATCTTTACAGACATGCGTGGCTTTCGAATTTACGATGGTCCGAGCGAAGTCCACCGCTGGAGCATGGCTAGAAAAATATTGGATCAGAAGCAATGAGTCCATTGCCGATTGACCGCTTTCGTTTGGATGGTTCGTTGGCAGTAGTCACTGGCGCATCCAGCGGCATCGGACAGCATTGCAGCATGATGTTGGCTGGGATGGGAGCAAGTATTGTGCTTGGCGCAAGACGGATCGATCAGCTCCAACATACGGTAGCCGAGATTATGCAATCCGGTGGCAAGGCGCACGCTTTTCCACTCGATGTAACCAATGCCAATAGCGTCAAGGCATTTTTCGATGCTGTGGCGGCCGTGGGTAATCCATCCATCCTGATCAACAACGCAGGAACATCCATTAGCAAACCCCTGTTGGAGCAAAGCGAATCCGATTGGGATCTCGTGATGAATACCAACCTAAAGGGTGCTTGGTTGGTAGCCACTGAGGCAGCGCGGCGGATGGTGGCGGCTAAGCAAGGTGGTTCGATTATCAATATCGCCTCCATCTTAGGTGAACGTCAAATTAACGGCGTTGCGCCCTATGCGATTTCCAAAGCGGGTGTTGTACAAACAACCAAAACTATGGCGCTTGAATTAGCGCGATACAACATTCGAGTAAACGCAATACTGCCTGGGTATGTCATCACTGATTTAAATCGTGACTTCTTAAATAGCGAGCTTGGTGAAAAGCTCCGCATGCGTATACCCAGTCGTCGCTTTAGCGAACTCACGGATTTAGATGGCCCAATCCTATTACTGGCCTCAGAGGCTGGCAAAGCAATGTCAGGCAGCACCATTGCGATTGATGGTGGCCATCTCGTCAGCTCACTCTAGCGCAAGCATGAACCAATCCATCGATACCATTGCATTAACGCGTTACCTCAAACAAATTGGACTGAATGCTGACTCGCTTCAGATAGAGGCGCTAGTCGGAGGGCAATCAAACCCTACATTTAAGGTGATCGCTGACACAAAGCAGTACGTACTGCGAAAAAAGCCAGCTGGCAAGCTGGCGCCTTCCGCACATGCCATTGATCGAGAGTATCGGGTAATGGCAGCCCTCGCCCAAACCGACGTTCCAGTTCCGCGGATGCTCGCTTATTGTGAGGATGAGTCTATTGTCGGCACTCCGTTTTTCCTGATGTCTTTTCTAGATGGACGCACCTTTAATGACCAATCCCTTCCCGATCTTGAGCCAGTAGATCGAGCAGCCATTTATGCTGAAATGAATCGCATCATTGCGGCCATTCATCGAGTTGACTACAAAGTCCTAGGCTTAGAGAGTTTTGGCAAGCCTGGAAATTATTTTTCACGGCAAGTAGGTCGCTGGTCACGTCAAGTGCAGGAGTCTACTCTTCCGATTCCACCAGCACTCAGCAAATTAATCGAGTGGCTACCTCACCATATTCCGGTTGATGACGAAACAACACTGGTGCATGGTGATTTTCGTTTGGACAACATGATCTTTGATCGCTATGAAAATAAAGTGATTGGTGTCTTGGACTGGGAACTTTCAACCCTAGGACACGCGATCGCTGATTTTTCATACCAATGCATGGCGTGGCGTATTCCGCCCACCCTGTGGCGCGGGATTCATGGCTTGGATTTAGTGCACTTAGGCATTCCGTCTGAAGCAGAGTACATCAGCATGTATGAATCCAATTCCGGCCGAACCGTCAAATCGAATTGGAATTTTTATATGGCCTACAATTTTTTTCGGATAGCGGCCATCTTGCATGGGGTGGCTCAACGGGCGGCTGACGGCAATGCCAGCGCTACAGACGCTGCTGAAAATGGAAAAAAATCGGGGCTATTGGCGGAAATTGGCTTGTCTTGCGCTGGGATTGGCTAACGCAATAAATCCGCTAGGCCGTACCGCATGGCTTGCTCCAAAGATGCTCCAGCGCAAACCGTATCTGCAAGGCCATGGGCCTGAGGCAAGATCGCCTGAGAATAGAATGTAGCACTGGCTATTTTTTGCAGAGCAAACGCATTACCTGCGTCGCCTTGCAAGACTCTCTCGGATACAAATGCTGCTTTAGCCATCAGCCAGCCACCACAAACAAACCCAAAACACTGTAAGAGTGGATATGCCCCGGTGAAGGTTGCTTGGGGATTAATCGCGTGCTCATGTAGCACCCAATCAAGGGCTTTGCTAAGGGATTGCACTGCTTTTTGTAAATCGGTAGCGATTTGTTGAAGTTGAATACTGGAGGATGAACTCAAATCCGAAGCACAAGCCTGTATTTCCGCAAGAAGACGGCTCGCCTCAGCGCCCTCATCGCGAACAATCTTGCGGCCCAATAAGTCAATGGCCTGAATACCGGTAGTACCCTCATAGATCGAAGTTATCCGTGCATCTCTTAGGTATTGAGCCGCGCCTGTTTCCTCAATGTAGCCCATGCCACCATGAACCTGAATACCTAAGGAAGTAATTTCGATGGCCTGCTCTGTGCACCAGGCTTTCACTATTGGCGTTAGCAAATCCACACGCGACTGACTTGCTTCACGAATTGCTTGGTCTGGGTGCTTTTGTGCAAAATCCGATTGTGCAGCAGCAAGGTAAGCCAAAGCACGCATCGCCTCTGTTTGAGTCTTCATTCGCATGAGCATGCGCTGCACATCGGCGTGGTGAACGATCGGTAATTTTTCAGATCGACCTGGGATTCTGCCCTGTACCCGCTCTTTTGCATAATGGGCTGCGTGTTGATATGCCCGCTCTGCAATGGCAACACCCTCAAGACCCACTGCTAGGCGAGCGTTATTCATCATCGTAAACATGTACTCTAGGCCGCGATTCGCCTCACCCACTAAATACCCGATCGCCCCGGTCTTTTCACCAAATGCCATGACAGCGGTTGGACTGGCATGTATTCCTAATTTATGTTCAATCGAAAGACAGCGGACATCATTACGGGCTCCCAAACTACCATCCTGATTTATCAACCATTTCGGCACAATAAATAAAGAAATTCCCTTCACCCCTGGTGGCGCATCTGGCAGACGCGCTAATACCAAGTGAATGATGTTTTCAGTAAAGTCATGCTCACCATAGGTAATGTAGATCTTCGTACCCGTAATAAGAAAGTGATCGCCATCGGGGATAGCCTTTGTAGCTACTGCCGACAGATCAGAGCCTGCTGATGGTTCAGTAAGGTTCATGGTTCCAGCCCACTGCCCTGACATGAGGGGAGGCCCGTAAATTGCTTGTTGCTCGGGTGTGGCC
>JBIPON010000093.1:0-7003 GCA_044379065.1 Polynucleobacter sp.
CGGTATTTCATCACTCGTATTGCAAGCACTGCATCCTGGTGCGCTTGCTGGGGTTTGGGACCATTCAAGCTTTCGGACGGATTTACAGGGTCGCCTTGGCCGCACTGCTTTTTTTATTGCCGCCACCACCTATGGTCCGACCGCCATGGCTAATCAGATGATTGATAAGGTCAATCGCATCCATGGGCACATCACAGGCACCGATGAATTTGGAAAGCCCTATAGCGCCAGCGATCCGCATTTATTGAATTGGGTTCACCTCACCGAAACCAGCAGTTTTATGCGTGCCTACCTGCGTTACCGCAATCCTAATTTAGCTAAGGCCGATATGGACCGCTACTTTACTGAAATGCGCTTGATCGGGAATCGACTCGGCGCAGTTGATTTGCCTGATACGGCGCTCGATACAGATCAGGCGATTGCCGCTTATGTACCCGAGCTACACTTCGGCGAACGGGCTCGGGCAATAGTCACCCTACTGGACGAATACCCCAGCAGCCTGCATTCGCGGCCATTTGTACGGCTGGTCAGCAAAGCCGGTTTCTTGAATTTACCCGACTGGGCATTTCCTCTGATTAATCGTAAAGTACCCTCCGCATTCGAACGAAACGCCGTTCAATCTGCCATCAACCTGATCGCAAAACCCGTCCGCAAGGCATTGCAAAATGGTGTTGCTGCCCACTCCTACCGCCGTATTTATGGACTCAATTCCAATAAAGGAAAATCCCATGCTGCCCAACATTAGCCTCACTCGATTAAATGGTGACACCGAGCAGATGAATGATTACGCGGGTAAAGTACTGCTGATCGTGAATGTGGCCAGTCGCTGTGGCTTCACTGGCCAGTATGCTGGCCTGCAAAGCATCTATGCACAGTTTCAGGATCGTGGATTTGAAGTGCTTGCTTTTCCGTGCAATCAATTTGGCGGGCAAGAGCCTGGCAGTGCCGCTGAAATCGAGCAATTTTGTAGCATGCGCTATCAGGCCAGCTTTCCCCTGTTTGAGAAAACCGATGTCAATGGCGACAATGCCCACCCCCTATTCAAATACATCAAGCATGCCGCCCCAGGCATTTTGGGCACAGAAGCCATCAAGTGGAATTTCACCAAGTTTTTGGTAGATCGCAAGGGACAGGTTGTTCGCCGCTATGGCTCTGCAGACGATCCCGCTAGCATTGCAAACGATATCCAAAAGGCCTTACAGAGCCAGGAATAAGATTACTTAAATTGTGGTTTTATGTTGCTTTGCACAATGGAAATTAAAGGCGTATAGTTGAAATAAGGGTTTTCCCTTAAAAGTCCTTTAATTTACCCAGAAAGAGCCTTATGAAACCATTTTTTGCCACCATCGTTATGATTTTAAGCGCCCTTTTAGCCGGTAGAAAAGCCTTCCTACACTACCAAGCAGCACGCATTCGTTAATTACCCTACTATTACTACGACTGAAGTTTGCTCACAGTAGGTTAATACATTGGAATACCGCATGCACTCTGTTTTTAAAGACCTTGGGGCAATCTTAGTAAGTGTTTGCTTACTTAATTCAAGTCCATCGCTTGCTCAAGCCAGCTCAAAACAAAAAGAGCTATACACCCAACAGTGTGTGCAACAGCAGCGCATCATTCACCAACGCTTAAGCGATAAGGTGAATGATGCTGACTTTATTCCGTATTGCAGTTGTGTTGTTGGCGCCCTAGAGAAACGGCTGACACCAGAACAATTTCGCGACATGGGTAATAGCGCTAAGGGCGCAAAACCCGCTTGGCTAAAACAAGCAGAGCAGCAAGCGGGCCGCTCATGCATTCCATCTGAGCCGAAGCTACAAGTCTAGGACTTCGGGCTAGTCTGATTATTGGTTTGATTGGGAGTAGCTGCTTGGCCATCGGGGCCCGGTTCTGTTGCGGTAGTACTGTTTAGTGGCACAAAACTCATCTTGGTTCCATCCCAGCGTTGGCCACACCAGCACTCACCTGCATCGTTGATAATGCAAACGCCGGAACCACAACACCGCTTATCTAAATTACTCATTTCAGACTCCGCCCCTAAAAATACGCCATGGCATTGATTCTACCTAGGATAAAGGAAAAAAGTCAGGTTGCCGTGATCGGCGCTGGCTTAGCTGGCTTGAGTTGCGCGAGCGCCTTAATTCAAGCAGGCATGCAGGTGAAGGTATTTGAAAAAAGCCGCGGCCTTGCTGGACGCATGAGTACGCGCAAGGGCGACGGCTGGCAATGCGACCATGGTGCGCGCTACTTTACAGCGCGCGATCCCGCCTTTCAGAATCAACTGGCGATCTGGCTTCGCCAGGGAGTAGTCGCGCAATGGCATACCCCAATTGGGGTTTATGAAAACCAAACCTGGCAAAGTAGTAAGCCCAGCGACCCCCGCTATGTTGGCACGCCGTGGATGACCTCGCCAGCCCACCATTTGGCAAAGTCCATTGATATCCATCAGAGTCATACCATCACTCAAATCAATCGAGCACAAGACCAGTGGCAATTGCATACAGCGGAACATGGTCTGCTAGAGTACAAACCCGATTGGGTGATTTTGGCGATCCCAGCACCGCAAGTGCTTGCACTGACCCAAGCAATCGATCCTGCGATTACCGGGTTGCACCAGCAATCAAAAACCGAAGGGTGCTGGACCATGATGCTGCGCTTTAATGAAATGATCACGATGCCGTTTGAAGCCGCTTTCATTAATGACGGCATTCTCAGTTGGGTTGCGCGCAATAATGCGAAACCCCAGCGCACTGGCGAAGAAGTATGGGTGATTCATGGTCAATCGCAGTGGAGCCAAGATCACATTGACGCCGACCCGCAGACCATTGCCCCACAAATGATTGCAGCGTTTATTGCGATTGGTGGCAAAGCTCCAGAGAAGTACTCGATCCATCGCTGGCGCTATGCTAGTAGTGACCCCGTGTATCAACCGCGCTTCCATTGCAATTCAGAGCAAGGCATTGCCTATTGCGGAGACTGGTTGCATGGCGGCAGAGTGGAAGGCGCATGGCTAAGCGGCCATGCATTGGCAAAAACCATCATCAGCGCGCGTTAAGTTGCTACTTCAGTGAAGGCTTTTTACACCGACCACTTTGTTCTGCCATTACCGGAAGGTCATCGCTTTCCGATGCAGAAGTACCGCTTACTGCGGGAAGCCATTGCGACGCACCCCCAGATCAATTTGATCGAGGCGCCGGTTGCTAGCGATACCCAATTACTCTACGCGCACACACCAAGCTATATTCAAAAAGTAGTCGCCGGTGAGCTCAGCCCTCAAGAGCAGATTGCCATTGGCTTTCCGTGGAGTGAGCGCATGGTAGAACGCTCCAAGCGATCGGTTGGCGCCACGATTGCGGCATGTCAATCCGCGCTCGTCGATGGGGTAGCGGTTAATTTGGCCGGCGGCACGCACCATGCCTATCGAGACCATGGCGGCGGTTTTTGTGTGTTTAACGATGCCGCTGTTGCCGCACGTGCGCTGCAAAAGACCCAAGGTAGTGATTTTCGAGTAGCCATTATTGATTTGGATGTGCACCAAGGCAATGGCACTGCCGCTATTCTAAAAAATGATGAACGCATTTTTACCTTGTCCCTGCACGGCGAAAATAATTTTCCGTTTCAGAAAGAGGAAAGCAATTTGGATGTAGCGCTACCCGATGGATGTAGTGATTCCTTGTATTTGGATGCCTTAAGTGAGGCGCTGCATACGGTCAAAGCTACTTTCGATCCCCAATTCATCATCTACCTTGCTGGCGCAGATCCCCATGAAAATGATCGCCTAGGTAAGCTTAGTCTGACTAAAGAAGGGATGCGCAAACGTGATCAACAGGTCTATAGCTGGGCTGCAGCGAATGCACTACCAGTCGCTATTGCGATGGCAGGGGGCTACGGTAAAGACATTGATCTTACTGTCGAGATCCATGCACAAACCATCTTCTCTGCTTTGTGCCTTGATCAGTCGCTTAACCACAAGGCGCGATAGCTGCCATTGGCGTCGTGGTCTTGGGCTTGTTTCTGGGGATTAAAGCGACGGCCGCCCCGTGGGTCTGTGCCCCTGCCAGCAATGTAGAGCCAATTGCCTTGATTGCTATACACATCGTAATCAAGTAACTGAGCCTCAAACCAAGCTGCGCCTGCACGCCAGTCCGAATGCAAATCATAAATAAGATAACTGGCTACTACTTGGCGCAATCGATTCGATAGATAACCCGTTGCTTTGAGCTCACGCATTCCGGCATCCACAATCGATTCTCCTGTTGTGCCAGAGGACCAATGCTCAAAACCGCTGGCATTATGTATCGGCTTTTCCGACTGATTTAAACCGCTTGCACAATACAACTGTTTTCCATATTTGAGATGGAGTACGCGAAAATAATCACGCCAAAGGAGCTCAAACCAAAGCCAATAACTACCCTCATTGGCGCCCTGCTCTGACTCAAACTGCTTTAGCTCCTGCATGATGCTGCGCGCTGAAATACAACCCAAGGCAAGCCATGGGGACAGCTTGCTCGAATAATCGTGACCGTGCAATTGATTACGGGTTGCCTTATAGGAGTGGGGTAGTGCGCGCGCTAAGTATTGCTGTAGATGGGCTACTGCAGCGCTTGTACCGCCACGGTAGGTGTCAAGATAATGCGGGAAGGAGCTGTGTGGATGGCCTGCAGGCTGCATTAGAGACTCAGCTCGAATTGGAGTCTGCGTACCTAGAATCCACTCCACTCGCTTGAAATAACTTGGCAGTGGAGGAATTCGGCTTGGGGCTGAAACTGGCTCGGTAAATAGGTGCTTTGCTTTTTCAATTGCGTTGCGAAACTGCGTAAACTGATCCGGCATTGCTTCCGGCGCGAATGGCAAATCACGCACGGCAATCATGGTTGACTCAAGCTCGGCATGTACGGTGAGTCCGGCCTGCCTTAATGCAGTCAGCTCCTGGATTTCCTCAGGCGCCTCAATCACTTCACAGTAGATCGTTTGAATGCCATGGTGATGCGCTGCGCTGATGACGAGATCAACGGCGCTGCTCGAACTACCCTGGGGCGCTTGCAATTCCAATAAATCGGATCCAAATAATTCTAGTTGCTGCCGCAAATCACTGAGGGCATCGTGCAAAAACTGCTGGCGGTGTGTGCTAATCCGTTCAAAGCCCCAGATGAGCGATTCTTGCGGTGCATGAACATAGATCGGCAGTAAATTATCCGAAGCCTTGCATGCAGATAAAAAATTGGGGTTATCTATCAGCCGCAGGTCGGACCGAAACCAATAAAGGGCTGTATTCAATGCGGCCTCGGTCGCTGTGGAAATAAAAAACTATTCCACTGTTTCTTCGATTTGTTCCCAGGTGCTATCGCCCAGTTTTTTAACCGTCATGAGATAGTTCCAGTTTGCTGGAATACCGCAGGTCCAATCGTGTGGGCCATTTTGCAGCAGCAGATTAGTTTGATTGCGCTGGTCGTAATATAAAAAATAGGTTTTTCCATGAATGGGATTAAAACCAAATTTAGCGGCATGGACCATTTCGGTAGCGTCTAGACGAGACTGCAAGGCTTTTGCCTGTTTCATGAGAACGGTAGCTTGCTCCATGATGCGGTCATACTCTTGCTTGGCATTTTGACGGGCGACATTGACTGCTTTGTCTTTTTCTTCGGTTACCTTAATGGGCGCAAAAACAGGAGCACCCACTTCCATCGGGTACTCAATTCCCGCATGCCGTGCCGGATCCTTATCTTCAATACGCATCGTTATTCCTAGCTGAGGTAAACCAAAGGACGGATGCCGCCCCTCATAAGTTACAAATTATAGTAATTTCAGGCAATTATTGCTGAGTACTGCCCTGCTGGTCCTGTATCAAAGAGACAATATTGGACATTCCCTCATCGATCGAATGGTGCCCCAAATACCCTAAATCGCGCTTTGCCCGCTCAATCGAGACCGTAAATGGAAAACCCATTAAACGTACCATTTCCCGCACAATCGGTGGTTTTCCAGGCATCGGCAAATACGCCCAGCCCGTTTCGGTAAAGGCGCCGAGCCACCAGGCCAGCTTTCGTGGTACCGATAAGGTGGGCACCTGAAATCCACTGACCTGCAGTCGCTGGGTCATAAATACTCGAAAATCAACCGGCTCACGATCGCTGATATTAAACACGCAGCCTGACTGAGTGTGCTGAATTGCGCGTTGCAATGCATCGCATAGGTTAGCAATAGAGCAGCTTGCAAATGGGTAATACCCCTGACTAAACCAACCAAATTGACCGCGATTGGATGCGGGGCCAATTTCGGTATCGATGCTATCGCCCTTGCCCCAAACAAAACTAGGGCGCAGTACCACTACCCTCATGGCAGTCTGTCGCGCAGCCAATACCGATGCTTCGGCAATGGCTTTACTGCGGGTATAGGGCAAATAATTCTGCAGTGTGATGGGTGCGGACTCCGTTACATTCAATAGCGCAGTGGGATTACTCATTACTACTGATGCCGCACTAATGTAAATAAACTGCGCTACGTTTGCGGCTGCGGCGGCGTCCACCAGTGTCTGCGTCAAGCTGACATTACTCTGCAAAAGAAGATCGGCTGGGGCGGTTAAATCACGGCAACCCGCCGCATGAATGAGCACATCATATCCAGCTAAGGCCAAACTCAGTTCGCTGTGGTTTTGTAAGTTACCCTCCCATGGGGAGGCCCCCAACGCGCGGATGGCATCTGCTTGCTTTGCCGAACGTACTGAGCACGTCATGCTATAGCCAGCAGCCAGACATTGCTTGAGAAAATGGCTGCCAATAAAGCCAGTGGCGCCAGTAAGAAAGATCTTCACGTGAATGCGAGCTGCGCTGTATTATTTCTGCTATGAATCATACGAATTCAAGCCATGGCTGATTTTGCACCCGTCATCATCATCGAACTTTTTCTCGTCTTTGGTGGCGTGGTGGCATTTGCCTGGTGGCAATTTCGCGACCTACGCAAGGAGCGCGAAAAAAGAATGCGACTGGAAGATAAGCAAGCAGAC
>JBIPON010000011.1:0-20079 GCA_044379065.1 Polynucleobacter sp.
CACACCGTCAAGCACTGGCTCTTTTATATGACCCCCAATGGGATGCCAAACCCAGCACAGGCGATTTAGAAAATGCGCCGGGTCGACGCAAAACGCGAACACGGGGTATGCCATGATTGATTTTCAAAGTGGCTACATTCTGCGACCGGTCAATCCGGCCTTTATCTTCGTCAGTCTGTTTTGCGCCTTACTCCTTAATTTATTGCCACTGGGTAATCACGCCTGGGTTCCGGATTGGCTCATCATCTGCATTGTATTTTGGAACATCCACCAGCACCGCTATGTTGGCGTAGTATGGGCATCGCTCCTTGGGCTGGTGATGGATGTACACAACTCCGACTTGCTTGGTTTACACGCCTTCAGTTATGCCTTGGTTGCCTATCTTGCCGTGGCATGGCATCGCCGCATTAGTGCACTTCAGGTTTATTCGCAGGCCCTGCATGTATTGCCTATTTTTATGTTGGTTTCTGTTTTTCCAGTATTGGTCCATTGGCTATTAACAGAATCAATGTACTGGTGGGGTCTAGCGGGCGTTCTACAGGGCATTATTGAGGCCGCATTGTGGCCGATGGCCACGAAAATATTGCTTGCTCCACAAAGGCGTCCGATTGACGTGGATCACAATCGTCCGCTCTAGAGCCTGGGCTAATTGCAATGGCATCATTCAAAAAATCAGACCTATCCTCCTTTCAAGCTCGCACGCGAATTGCTGTCATTTTTGTCACCGTTTGTTTTGTCATCTTATTAAGTCGGCTAGTTTGGCTCCAACTCATCAGTCACAGCAAATATTCCACCTTAGCCGAAAATAATCGCATTGCGATTGTTCCTGCTCCAGCGATGCGGGGCCTGTTAATTGACCGTAACGGCATTGTGATTGGGCGAAATTATTCTGCCCTGACCTTGGATGTCAACGTCAGTGAAATTTCAGGCAGTGTAGATAAGTTGATTGATGATCTTTCGGAAATTATTTCCATCGGTCCGCGGGATCGCCGCAACTTTAAGCGCTCCCTAGAAGATGCTCGCAATATGGGAACCTTCCCATTGCGATCAATGCTGACTGAAGTTGAGACGGCACGCTTTATGGCAAACCGATATCGCTTTCCCGGGGTTGAGATCCGCTCACGTAATTTTCGGGAGTACCCTTACAACGAACTTGGCTCGCACATGATTGGGTATATCGGGCGCGTTTCCCAAAAAGACAAAGAGCGGATGCAATCAGAAATTAGCAATGCGAGTGAAGCCGACGATACAAGTGGATTAAAAAATGCATTTCTGCCCGGAATTCAATACGTTGGCAAAATTGGCATTGAACAAAGCTATGAGCATGTTCTACGCGGAGTGCCTGGCTACGATCAAGTAGAAATTACTGCTGGTGGCAGGCCGATTCGAACGCTTTCCAGTTTCCCCTCAACACCCGGAAAAAATATCATCCTATCGGTTGATATTAAATTGCAATACTTGGTAGAACAGTTGTACGGTAATTTCCGTGGCGCTTTTGTTGCAATCGAACCCGCTACTGGCGATGTGCTCGCATTTGTCTCCAAGCCCAATTTCAATCCAAATGACTTTGTCGAAGGGATTGATGCCGTAACCTGGAAAGAGCTGAATGAATCCAAAAGCAGGCCGCTCTACAACCGACCCCTTAAAGGCCTCTATCCCCCCGCCTCCACTTACAAACCCTTTATGGCATTGGCTGCTCTTGAGCTGGGCATTAGAACGCCTTCTCAGGCGATTGCAGACCCCGGATTCTTTACCTTAGGCACACATACCTTCCGCGATGACAAAAAGGGTGGGCATGGCATGGTGGACATGGAGAAATCCATTGTTGAGTCGTGCGATACCTATTACTACCTGCTGGCAAGGGAAATGGGCGTCAACATGATGCATGACTTTATGGCTCCGCTGGGCTTTGGTCAGAAAACGGGCATAGATCTTGAAGGCGAAGCTGCTGGTATTTTGCCCTCTACCGAATGGAAGAAAAAATACTTTAAGAAACCAGAGCAACAGAAGTGGTTTGAGGGTGAAACGATTTCGCTAGGTATTGGGCAGGGCTACAACTCCTTTACCATTTTGCAAGTAGCACATGCCTTAGCAAACGTTGTTAATGAAGGCGTGGTGATGAAACCGCATTTAGTGAAGGCGGTAGAGGATCCGTTTACGCGCCAACAAAAACTGACTACTCCGAAAGAAAGTTACCGCCTCAACTTTAAGCCGGAAAACATCGAAGTCATCAAGAAGTCGATGGTTGCCGTAAACCAAGTCGGCACCTCCGCAAGGTCATTTAAGGATGCGCCTTATACCAACGCGGGAAAAACGGGTACATCCCAAGTTTTTAGCTTGAATGCAAAAGAATATAACCACGCTACTACCCCAGAATTTTTGCGTGACCACGCTCTTTTTGTTGCCTTTGCGCCTGCCGAGAAGCCCACGATAGTGATTGCCTTGATTGTGGAGAATGCCGGCTTCGGGGCGCAGTATGCTGCACCGATTGCGCGTAAAGCACTTGACTATTACATCAATGGCAAATGGCCTAAGGAGATTCCGGAATGGAAAAGGGCGCCATAAAAAAACGCATCTATCAATTTTTTTCCGGGCTTGATCCGCAGCTCGGACTCATTTTTTTAGGTATCGCTGTTTTGAGTTCGATTACTTTTCTATCGGCAAGTCAAAACACACCCGTACAACTTAGTGATCAATTACGAAATCTCATCCTCGCTTTTTTAGTCATGTGGGTCGTTTCCTATATCCCACCCAAGTGGCTTGAAACCGCAGCCGTTTGGGTTTATGTCATCGGAGTTGTATTGCTTATTGCGGTTGCTATTTTTGGTCTGGTTAAAAAAGGGGCGCGGCGCTGGGTCAATGTGGGTATTGTTATCCAGCCATCTGAGCTAATGAAGATTGCGATGCCGCTGATGTTGGCGTGGTACTTTCAACGACGCGAAGGCATTCAAAACGGCTGGGACTATTTAGTTGCGGCAGTGATTCTTGCCATCCCCGTGATGTTGATTGCACGGCAACCCGACTTAGGCACGGCTTTGCTCGTATTTGCTGCTGGTCTTTACGTTATTATTTTTGCAGGCCTGCCCTGGCGCTGGATCGTGCCTGTGATTGGCGTGCTTGGGATTGGGGTATTACTGCTAATTATTTTCCGCGGCAACATTTGTGCCAGCGATGTGACCTGGCCACTCTTACACGGCTATCAAAAAAACCGGGTATGCACTTTACTGGACCCCTCTTCCGATCCCTTGGGTAAAGGATTTCATACGATTCAATCGGCGATTGCAATTGGTTCCGGTGGTTTTTTCGGCAAAGGCTGGGGCCAAGGCACCCAATCCCACCTGGAATTTATTCCAGAGAAACATACGGATTTTGTATTTGCCGTTTATTCCGAAGAATTTGGATTTCTCGGCAACCTCTTATTGCTCGGCCTGTTCTTTGCTTTAATTAGGCGAGGGCTTGCAATTGCGGCAGGTGCGCCCACCATGTTTACTCGATTATTGGGCGGCGCAATCACCATGATTTTTTTCACCTATGCCTTCGTCAATATTGGCATGGTGAGCGGCATTTTACCAGTCGTAGGTGTGCCATTACCGCTCATGACCTACGGCGGCACTGCGCTCGTTACCTTAGGGTTCGGGGCGGGTATTTTGATGAGTATTCACCGCCATCGACGATTGGTTCAAAGCTAAATTATCGTAATAAAAAAGCCCGGCAGGACCGGGCTTTTGTTTCAGCTTGCGTGAATTACTTCTTACGCTTGTTAACTGAGTCTTTGAATGCTTTGCCAGCAGAGAACTTTACAGTCTTCGCTGCAGCAATCTTAAGTGGCTCGCCAGTTTTAGGATTGCGGCCCATACGTGCAGCACGCTTGCCTGAACTGAATGTACCAAAACCGATCAATTGAACGGAGTCACCCTTGGTAACGGCTTTAATGATGTGCTCAATAGCTGAATTCAGTGCGAATTCTGCTTTGGCCTTTGAAATCTCAGCATCGTCAGCAATCGCTGCGATAAGTTCTGCTTTGTTCAAGTGAAGCTCCTTGTTGGTATATATGTTGGCGCACAACGCGCTGACATGATTTTAAACACAAAAAATAATAAAAATAAAGTTGTTTGAACTATTTCTTCTGCGCACTCGAATTAGGATTGATCTAAAACAAGTAAATCAATCACAAAGTACTCTGTTTCCCCGAAACAGCTGGTTGGCAGGCCGATGTGCTGTTCATATTTTAGCGCTACTTTTTTCCTAAGTTGGCGTTTATTTTTTGCGCCACAGCATCGTCGCGCACCGAAAAGAAGAATTTTTCCGACATGGTTCCCGGCATCGACACCATCGCTAGCTCTCCTTCCCAGGTCTTGCATAAGTAGCCCCTGCTTGAGAATTTCTGCACATAACCGGCGCGCTCTCCATCGGCATAACTCCAGCTGAGCATCACCCAGGTATAGGCTGAAATAAGCGTAAGTCCAAGTAATATAAGGCCTATTAGGCTTTTAACAAATCCATTCATTGCTTTTTCTCGATCGCATTTTGCGTTAAATCTGCGCCCCATGGCAGCGCTAGAGGTGTGTCAATGCATTGCTGCATTGCTCAAATAATGACCATCTTGTCCCTATCTAGATCTATCATAACGCTGTAAGTAGGCAAATCGCCTATTTGTATTGGATAGCTGCATTGTGGTTTATGCGTAATTTTTTTGTGAGCCTATTTATGTTCCGTTTTTTATTCGCCTCTCTTGGTCTAATTTTTTATACGCAAGGTGCTGCCGCCACTGGGGAAAACACGTATAAGCAAGTGTGTGCTGTTTGCCATCAAAATGGGGTGGCTGGTGCACCAAAGGTGGGCGATAAAGCCAAATGGGCTCCTTTAATTAAAGAAGGTCAAGTCCAGCTAACTGCCCATGGCTATGTTGGCGTCCGAGGCATGCCCGCAAAGGGCGGCAAAGCCGATCTGAGCGTGGATGATTTTGCTGCCTCAGTTGTGTATATGGCGAACCAATCTGGTGGTAGCTGGCAAAATCCAGATGCAAAAATGCTCGCACGCATTAACGCAGAAATTACCAAGCGAGAAAGCGCCAAGAAAAAATAACAGTGATTTGCCCTTAGTTCCAGTATTCCCTTTATTTAAATTCGGCTTCCATGCGTTGGCGAATGCGTATAGCGGTTTGAGTGGCATCGTAATCCACATCATTCCAAGTCACAATTTGTCCAGCTTGGATGCCGTTTTTTAAAGTCAGGCGATGCGCCAAGCCAATTGGCAATCCACTCATACGTAACGATTTCGTAGCTGGCATTAACTTTCCATAGACTGTAAAACCACCTTCTCCATCCAGTACTTCGCCTGCCTTTAAATCGCGCTTAGCGCAAGCAAGCACATCGCCAACAAAGGCGCCGGTTGCGCCGGTTGCTTCCTTGCGAAGGGCAACACTTGCCACTGAGATTCCCAATTCAAGGCCAATCAAATGGTAAGGCTTATACATGGCGGCATACCACCCGGAAGCATCCGTCTTTAAGCCGTATTGCAAAAAGCAATCTCTGACATAGCTACTGGGCGCATGAAACACCGCATACACTCCCCAGCGTAAATCACGAAATACTGGACGACCATCTCGCTCGACCGACGATACGACTTCAACCATGCCTTTGCGTGGCAATAGGCCGCCATCTTGAATAGGCTTTAGTAGGGCCGGCAAATCATCAACACCGCATGCCGGAAAGCCTAAGCCATCGTCGGGAACCTGTAAATCACAGGCATTCGCAACTGCGGCCATTTCCAGGGCTGACTTGGTGCCATCTAAAAACGAATTGAACATTTGCGCATTAAAGTCACCGCCTGCAACTTGTTCCTCACTAAAGCCGTAATGGCCCCATACGGTTTTGGGTGTCGATGCATGGTAGGCCGGTAAATATTTGGTGCCTTTACCAGCACACACCACTTCGAGGCCAATGGTGCGGGCCCAATCAACCATTTCTGCAATTAAAGCAGGTTGATCACCTGAGGCCATCGAATAGATAACACCAGCATCAGCGGCTCGCTTTGCCAAATACGGGCCCGCCAATACATCGGCTTCGACATTCACCATGATGATGTGCTTCCCGTGCTCAATGCAGCGCAGGGCATGCTCGATTCCAACGGCAGGCACGCCCGTTGCCTCAATCACCAGCTCGATGGCGTTGTCATCAATTAATGTACTGGCATCACTCGTTATGTAGGTGCTACCTTTGCGTACCGCCTCAGCAACCGAAGCCGCCTTAAACTGATCATCCTGCCAGCCTACGCGCCGCAAAGCAGCCTGCGCTCGATCCGGCGATAGATCAGCAATGCCGACCAAATGAATGCCTGGCGTCCGGGGTATTTGCGATAAATACATGGATCCAAATTTACCCGCGCCAATCAATGCAATCCGAATTGGCTGCGAATCATGGGCCCTTTGTTGTAATTTTTTATACAAAGACATAAAAACTCCGATTGAGTCACTATTTATGCTGCACTAAAGGTGTTCGCTCACTTAAAATGAGTGATAGTTTATTTTGCCTTGTTTTAAGCGGCACTCTATTTTTATTGAAAGTAAACCTTGCTGTTATGGAAATTCGCCACGCCATTCTGTTGATCTTTGTGAGCTCTGCACTCTATGTGTATTTTAGAGGCCGCGTTCGCTTTAGCGTCATGCGCTCACTCACTGACTATGTCGTTCTACTAGCACCAATCAATTCCCTGCTCTATCTATTTTCCAAAGTGAAGGCAGGAGCGTACATTCCAGTGACGGAGTTTCCTGAATTAAAAAAATTGCAAGATAACTGGGAAGTAATTCGTTCTGAGGCCCTGGCCCTAAACGAAGGTGGCTCGATCGCAGCCGCAACCGGCTATAACGATATTGGCTTTAACTCTTTTTTTCGAACCGGATGGAAACGCTTTCATCTGTACTGGTACGGCAAAGATTTGGCTTCCGCAGAGGCGGCTTGTCCAAAAACCGTGGCCCTACTCAAATCGATCCCGTCGGTGAAAGCCGCTATGTTTGCCTCACTACCACCAGAAGCAACCTTAGTACGGCATCGCGATCCCTATGCCGGCTCACTGCGTTACCACCTTGGATTAGTAACACCAAACAGTCCGGACTGCTTTATTGATGTTGATGGTGAGCGCTACTACTGGAAAGACGGCGAAGCCGTGATGTTTGACGAGACCTACATTCATTACGCTGCCAATAAAACGGATCACCAGCGCATCGTTCTATTCTGCGATATCGAACGTCCGGTTTACACCAAGGTAGTACAAGCATTTAATCGTTGGTTTGGAAAAAACGTGATGAGTGCTGCTGCATCAAAAAACGTCGACTCAGAGCAAGTTGGTTTTGTTAATGTTCTATTTTCTTATGTTTACCATCTACGCAATAAAGCAAAGCAACTCAAAGCCAAGCATCGAGGCGTGTATTACGTCGGTAAATGGGTATTGATTTTGGGTATTCTTTGGCTGCTTTTTTGGTAAATGCTTAGGGCTTAAGACTTTCCAATACGTGCTCTTTAGAAATCGGCGCCCACAACTCAATGCGCTTTACTTTGCTGGCTTGACCCGAGACAAGGTGAATCTGCCGCTGCGGAATGCGTAGCTGCTTTGATAACCACTGCAGCAGGGCTTCATTTGCGCGGTTATCCATCGCAGGCTGTTGCAACGATACCTTTAAATGGCCATCGTGCGTACCCACAATTTTGTTCACCTTGGCGCCAGGCTGGCAATAAATACTCAGCTCTATTCCGACGTCCGTTTGTTTTAACCAGTCTGGTGTCATCAATCTACTTTAAAATTAAACCATGACTATACCCAATTCAGCAAACGTATTGGAACACCTTTTTGAAAAAAATCGGGAGTGGGCCAGTTCTATGGTTGAGGCAGATCCCGATTTTTTTACTCGCCTGGTGTCACAACAGGCCCCTGAGTTTTTATGGATCGGCTGTGCCGATAGCCGCGTCCCTGCGAATGCCATCGTTGGCCTCTTACCCGGAGAGCTATTTGTTCATCGCAATATCGCTAACGTGGTGGTCCATACTGACCTGAATTGCCTTTCTGTTTTGCAATTTGCCATTGATCTATTAAAGGTAAAGCATGTGATTGTTTGCGGCCACTATGGCTGCTCTGGCGTGCATGCAGCTCTCGGCGACAAGCGTGTAGGCTTAGCGGATAATTGGCTCAGGCATGTAAAAGATGTGCATCAAAAACATGAGCGCTACTTAGGAGAGGTCTTGCCTAAGCATGAACGCCAAGAGCGCCTGTGCGAACTCAATGTAATCGAACAAGTTACCAATGTTTGTGAAACTACCATTGTTCAAGATGCCTGGTCACGAGGCCAAGACCTCACCATACACGGCTGGGTGTACCGCCTTGAAGATGGCGGGCTTCATGATCTTGGTATGACCGTTGGACCAAGCGATGACATTAAATCGCTTACCGACCAAAGCCTACTTCGGTATAACAAAGCCAATCTTGATTAAGGCGGTGTTTAATTATGTGGGCGTAGGTTTTTTAGCGCTCCTATCGGTCCTACCGTACCGCCTCGTGGTGTTGTTTGGATATGGGCTCGGCGCAGTTGCAGCGCGCATCCCCGGTAAACGCAGCCGGGTTGTTAAAACCAATTTACGACTGTGCTTTCCACAGCTAAATGACTCGGAAATCGATGCAATCGCGAATGACCACTGGAAGCTATTGGGTCGCAGTATTGCAGAGCGCGGGATTATCTGGCTGGGCAGTGCGCAAGCCGTATCCAATATGATTGAGGTTCGCTCAGCAGTCGACTTGCGTGATCAAAAGCCCCGCATTCTAGTCAATATGCATTTCACCGGCATCGAAGGCAGCATTGTGATTAGCGCCCTTGCAAAAAAGCAGGGTTGGCCGCGAACATCTGGACTCTTTCAGCGCATGAAAAATTCTTTTTTCAATGAACGCATTATTCGATGGCGAAATCGTTTCGGCGGAAACGCCATCGATCGCCAAGGTAACTTACTCCCGTTGATCCGTGAAATTCGCAAAGGTAATTTGATCATCATTGCGCCCGATCTAGATCTTGGTTTACGGGATTCCGTATTTGTTCCCTTTTTTGGTATTCCAACGAACACTATTACAGCCGTATCTCGCTTAGCACTCATTGCTCAAGCAGAAGTGTGCATGATGGTTACCACTTTGCTGCCAGACCGTTCGCGCTACGGCTGCGTCATTAGCAAACCCATTGATGGCTTTCCCAGCGACGATGTTATTGCTGATGCGGCACGCCTAAATGCAATCTACGAAGCCGAGATCCGCCAGCATGTTGCGGAGTACTACTGGGTGCATAAGCGCTTTAAGAATCGCCCAGATGGGCAAGCTAATCCCTACTAGGTCATCCTTGTGGAAGGCTGGATTTAATTGTCTTGCCTGCGATTGACCAAATAAATACCCAGAGCAATTGAAACAAAAGCCGCGATCAAGCTACCGTTGATCGGATCCCCCGCGAGAAAAAATCCAAAGAGGAGCCCAAACATCGGCGTAAGGAAACTAAACGCAGAAACTTTAGTTGCAAGGTAATGGCGCAAAAGCCAAAACCAAAATAAATAACTGGCGGCCGCAATAATCACGGATTGCAGAAATAAGGAAGCCATTGCTTTTATTGAAAGCGTTTCTGGTAGCGGAACTTTATATGCAAAGCACAGCGCAATTAAGGCGATGGATGAGAAAAATAACTGGAAGAAGAGCGTGCGTTCTGGTTGAATTTGTCCAAGCGCAGTAGTTCGCACCACAATGGTTGTAAATGCCCACGCCGTAGCAGCACCAATGACCGCAATATCGCCCAGCAAAAAGTGGGGGGCGCCACTCGAAAATCCATCCTGAAAAGCAAACGCCAGACCGCTAAATGCAATGAGCAAACCGCTTGACTGAAGTATGTTCAGGCGCTCTGCTGGTATAAAGATGGGCAATACCGATGCCACAATAAAAGGTGCTAAGTATAAAAAGGTGATGGCGCGCGATGTATTGGTGTGTTCGAGCGCCGAATACAGCAATACAAACTCGGCAAAGAATAGCAGGCCAGCAATCATGCCTGGTACGATGGTGTGGTCCGACTGAAATGGCCGAATCCCTTTAAAAGCCATCCATATCCATACGCATACGCTGGCAATAATCGAGCGAATGGTCAATTGCATGAGTAGCGGTACTTCGTCTGCTATCGCCTGAATGGCAATCTGCTGATAGCCCCATATCAAGCAACACCCCGTTATCAGGATAATCGCCTGCCAATCCAAGCTCGGCTTGCGATCACCCGGCAGTTTTACTGCATCTACCTGCGGTTTGGGCTCTTTTTGGGGTGCATTCATTCTGAATTCAGTTTAGCAAGGTGCTGCGTAATTCATAATAGCGTGATGGAACAATTTCGCGTCTCTAAACTGCTTTCCGAACTCGGTCTATGCTCGCGGCGCGAGGCTGATTCCTACATTGAGCAAGGCCTGGTTACGGTGGACGGCAAGGTTGTGTCTGAACTCGGCTCACGCGCATACCGCAGTCAAAAAATTGAATTGCGCTTAGACGCCCAGAAACAGCAGGCTGCCCGCGTCACCGTCATCCTCAATAAGCCCGTTGGCTTTATCTCTCACCGGGATGATGATCAAGAGTACCAGCCCGCGGCATCGCTGATTACCCCTGAAAACTTTTATGCGGGCGACTCTAAACACACTGGGCGCTTTAATACCAAAGGTTTAGCGCCGGCAGGTCGACTCGATATCGACTCCACTGGCATGCTGGTCTTAACGCAAGATGGGCGCATCGCCAAGCTCTTGATTGGTGAAAACAGCCCCATTGAAAAAGAGTATTTGGTGCGGGTGGAAGGCAAGCTCTCGTTTGACGACCTTGATTTGCTCCGGCACGGACTAATTCTCGACGATCAAGAGCTTAAACCTGCGAAGGTCAGTTGGCAAAATGAAGATCAATTACGTTTTGTATTACGCGAGGGCCGCAAACGCCAAATCCGTAGAATGTGTGAGCTTGTTGGTCTTCGGGTCTTAGGCTTAAAACGCGTGCGCATGGGCCGGATTTCCTTGGGTCCGCTGCCTGCTGGTCAGTGGCGATTTTTACGTCCAGAAGAGCGCTTCTAACGGAGTCCGCAAACACCGCCGCTTATAATTACGTCAGAATCTAGACCATAAGTAGAACAGCCATCGATCCACAGCAGTCCCAATCCCCAGGCCAAGAAGTCCTTCGTCGCCGTAGCTTTGCCATCATCTCCCATCCGGATGCCGGTAAAACTACGCTGACCGAAAAGCTATTGTTATACGCGGGGGCAATCCAAATTGCCGGTAGCGTCAAGGCTCGCAAAGCGAGTCGCCATGCGACCTCGGACTGGATGGAGATCGAAAAACAACGCGGTATCTCGGTTGCGAGCTCGGTGATGCAAATGGAATACCGCGATTGCATCATTAACCTGTTAGATACTCCAGGCCATCAAGACTTTTCTGAAGACACCTACCGCGTGCTTACCGCCGTGGACTCAGCACTGATGGTGATTGATGCTGCCAACGGCGTGGAATCACAGACCTTACGGCTCCTAGAAGTCTGCCGCGCCCGCAATACGCCACTCATTACCTTCATCAATAAGATGGATCGTGAAGTCAAGCGACCTCTTGAACTGATGGATGAAATCGAGAATGCCCTTGGCATGGAAGTAGTGCCGTTTACTTGGCCTGTGGGCATGGGTAAATCCTTTGCCGGCGTGATTGATATCGCTAAATCCAAGATGCGCCTCTTTAAAGCCGGAGAAGATCGCGTCTCCGACAGCTCTGACACTCTAATTGATATCCATGATCCAGCCCTGCAAGAACGGCTTGGCTCCGATCTAAAAGAAGCCCTCGCTGAGGTTGATTTGATTTGCAATGCCATGCCTGAATTTAATCTAGAGGCATTCTTAGCCGGCAAGCAATCTCCGGTGTTTTTTGGCTCTGCCATTAATAACTTTGGTGTACGTGAAATCCTCAACACCTTGGTTGAACTTGCACCGCCACCAGGCTCACGCAAAGCTATTCAGCGTGAAGTACTGCCGTCAGAAGCTAAGTTTTCTGCGGTGGTTTTTAAGATTCAAGCCAATATGGATCCCGCGCACCGAGATCGTGTTGCCTTCTTACGGATTTGTTCTGGGCACTTTCAGCGCGGTATGCGCCTGAAGATTTGCCGCAATGGCAAAGAAGTGCGCACCAACAATGCCCTGTCTTTTTTATCGCAGCGGCGCGACATTCTGGATGAGGCCTTCCCTGGCGACATCATTGGACTACCCAATCACGGCTTGCTTCGCTTAGGCGATACGCTAACCGAGGGTGAGCAACTTCAATTTACTGGCCTGCCTTTTTTTGCTCCAGAGATTTTTAAATTAGTTGAGTCGGCTGATCCGCTGCGCTCGAAACAATTACGCACCGGACTGATGCAGCTTGGTGAAGAAGGCGCGATTCAAGTCTTTAGGCCAATGGCCGGTGGCATCATGCTACTGGGTGCATTTGGTCAGCTGCAGTTTGAAGTCGTTGCGCATCGCCTGAAGAGCGAATATGGTGCTGAAGTGCGGCTATTGCCTGCCCGTTACAGCTTAGCGCGCTGGGTCAGCTCGACCGATCCCGTTGCCCTTAAAAAATTTACGCAAGAAAACATTCACCGCATGGCGGAAGATGTTGTTGGTGCCGCCGTATTTTTAGCAACGCATAAATCAGAACTCGATGTAGCGCAGCAGCGCTGGGAAAGCATTGAGTTTCATGCCTTACGTGAGCACGCCGGCTTGATCTATCAGTCGGAGTTAGCCGGCTAGCTAGGGCCTGCAGTCAAAGATGGTTACTACGCCGCCATCCGTTTCTCGATAAACCGCTTTTTTGCCATACTGCATGCAGTAAGCTTGCGCCTTGCTTTGCAAGTCTGCGCGCGACTCATTGGTGGAGTTTAGAAACGTCACCTTATTGGAATCCGATGCATCGGTATAGATGGTTGCGCATGCCGATAATTGAAGGCCAATCAGCAGGGCCATTCCAAGATTAAGAAAACGCCGCACCGTGCTCATACTAATTGCTGAGATTCGCATCGGGTGCGGCACGCGCACTTTATGCCAGCGCTTCTTTTTCTGCAGAGATTTCTTTGCGGCGCTCTTTGCATGCAGTCGCAATATCTTGCAGAGCTTTACGCGCTCGAGCAGCAGATGCTTTAACTCCCTTTACTTTGAACTTTTCATTTTCAGCCAGATAGGTTTCATACGCAGCGATAATGGTTTCGTGTGATGACATGATCTTCCTTTGCTTTACGTTGTTCTAGACTAAATGCGGGTGATGCACTGCTAATACTTCGTTAATACTACAAATATTTATAGCAGATTTCACAAAATATACTTTTTTTCAGCAAAAAAATGCTGTTATTCTGAATTGAATCACTATTTTGTGCCCTAATTGGGGGGTTAACTGGGCGAAATGACTTCCCCCCTTGCGCCATTGAATCTTTATAAGGATTTCCTATGGCCGCAGGTCAAAATCAGCGTAATCGCAAGAACGATCCCATGCTCACTAAAACAGGCAAAGCCCGCCTAGGGCCACTTAATGTGGCTCAACTGACTAAGTTAATGGAGTCGGCAACCAAGCCCAAAATCAAAGATAAAGTGCGGCGCGAGCTAAGCAAGCGCGCCCCGGCTATTGCGCCCGCATAATCCTGGCTTTTGAGGCGTAACTAGTACAGCAGGCCTGTTTTCTCGCAATAAAAAAGCCGCCAAGGTATTATTTGGCGGCTTTTTCACATGAAAACGGATCCGTCTAGCGTAGCAACTCTTGCGCAGCCAAAACGCCGCTACCCTTGAGAGGAATACCAAATGCAGTCATGCCCATTTCGCAACCGCTCAATGCGGCCAGGAGGCTGAGTTCATTGCAATCGCCTAGGTGACCAATCCGGAATGCGCGGCCTTTTAGCTTGCCAAGGCCAGTACCCAAGGACAAGTTGTAGCGCTCCTGAATGAGCTTACGCAATGCGTCTGCATCAAAGCCCTCGGGCAGCATTACGCCGGTTAAGACGGGCGAATAAACCTCTGGCTCTTGGCACAGAATTTCGAGGCCCCATGCAGTCACTGCAGCTCGGCAGGCTTTAGCCAAGCGCTGGTGACGGGCAAATACCGCATCCATGCCCTCTGATTCAATCATTGCAATGGCTTCATGTAAACCATAGAGCAAGTTCGTTGACGGTGTGGTTGGCCAATATCCGGTTTTGTTAGAAACCAGGATCTCATCCCAAGCCCAAAAAGCTTTTGGTAGCGTTGCCTTTTTATTGGCTTCGAGCGCTTTGGGTGACAAGGCATTAAAGCCTAAGCCGGGCGGCAACATTAAGCCTTTCTGCGATCCGCTTACTGTCACGTCGACACCCCAGGCATCGTGGCAATAGTCTGCTGATGCTAAACCGGAAATGGTATCTACCATGAGCAATGCGGGATGCTTAGCATCGTCCATTGCTTTGCGCACAGCAGCAATATTCGAGGTAACGCCAGTGGAGGTTTCGTTGTGCACCACACAGACCGCTTTAATTTTGTGCTCAGTATCTTTTTTGAGGCGCTCTTCAATTAGCTTGGCATCAACCCCTCTGCGCCAACCTTCAAGCCCGGGCTTGCCCAAGAACTCAGCATGAATGCCAAGTTTGTCGGCCATGTTTTTCCACAGGGTTGCAAACTGACCGGTTTCATACATCAATACGTGATCGCCGGCTGAGAGGGTATTTACTAAAGCCGCTTCCCATGCTCCCGTGCCAGACGAGGAATAAATAATCACAGGGTGTTTGGTTTTAAAAATGCGCTTAATATCCTCGAGCAGCTTTAGTCCCAGCTGGCCAAACTCGGGGCCACGGTGATCGATGGTTTGATAGCTGATGGCGCGCAGAACGCGCGAGGGGACTGGGCTTGGGCCAGGAATATGTAAAAAATGGCGTCCTGAGGCGTGTGCATCTAATTTCAACATAGCGTGTCTCTCACTTTTTATAGGTTTAGCCCACGATTATCCAATAAAAATGGCAAATCCTCCCCCGAATGAATGGCCCTAAAAATAGGCTCTTACACCGGCGGTGTTGGCTCAGGCGCCTTGATTAGCATGCGTTTGCCTACCATGACGGTCGATACGACTAGGGCCGCAAACACCAAATTAAGTAGGGTCAAGGGTTCACCCAAGAGGACGCTGGACGCCAGCAGGGTGCAAAAGGGCTGAAGTAGCTGAACTTGGCTAACGCGGGCAATGCCGCCAATGCGCAGGCCCTCGTACCAAAAAAAGAAGCCTACAAACATGGAAAAAATACCCAGATAGGCAAAGCTGAGCCAAATATCAAGACCTGCATAGATGTAGTCTGTCTGGAAGCTCAAGATGCTGAAAAGTAAGCTGATGGGCAGTGAAAAAACCAGCGCCCATGAGATGACGATTTTCGGCTTCATGATGGCGGATAACTTGGCACCCTCGACATAGGCCACAGCAGCACAAACGCAAGCAACCATTAGCAGGCCATCGAAAAAAGAAAACCGTCCGGCGCCTTGCATCAACGCGTAGAGCAAAACTAAGCCCGTGCCAACCAGTGAGCTCAGCCAAAACCCGATTGACGGACGCTCTTTAAAGCGCACGGCCCCCAGCACGGTCGTAACCAAAGGCAAGATGCCCAAGATCACCGCCCCATTGGATGAGGGGCCGTGCGTCATGGCGATCGTAATAAACAAAGGAAACCCAAAAACAGCTCCCAAAGCAATCAAACTAAATCCGGGCAGGGTGGCGCGCGCCGGTAATGGCGCTCGGATAATGATGAGGTATAACAAAGCAATTAGCCCGGCCAAGACGGCTCTGCCAAACACGATGAAGTAAGGATCAAGGACTTGAACTGCTATTTTGCTTACCGGCAAGGTCAAGCTAAAGATGGCTATGCCGCCAAACCCGATCAACATGCCCTTGGTATCACTCTTCACTGGATTCCCTTGTGTGTATTCAGTACTATACCTATTCAACTTCTATTCAGAGCAATACTAGAACCGGAGCAATTCAATGGCAGTGCATGTACTTGGCTTAATCGAACTTAAGGACTCATCGGCATTCGAAGAATACCGCAAGCAGGTTGGCGCTACAGTAGAACAATACGGCGGGTGCATTACACAGCGCGGGATACGTGGCGAGGTTTTTTGGAATGAGCTTGAATGCAAGCCATTTTCTGCGTACGTACAGCTCGAGTTTCCCACTGCAGTCGATGCCCAGCGCTGGGCCGCCAGCCCCGAATACCTGGCCTTAGTACCAATTCGTAACCAAGCCATGCAGTTAACCTTGTTTGGCATGCTGCCTAGCGCCTGACCCCCAAGGGTAACTACGCTTTGCTCGCGGCGAAATTCACGGCTAGACTAGAACCCATACAATGCTGTCATTCAGAGTCGAATTAACAAGGATTATTCATGCCCGTTATCACCAATATTGAAGACTTGCGCGTACTGCACCAAAAACGCACACCCAAGATGTTTTATGACTATGCGGATTCGGGCTCTTGGACTGAATCAACCTACCGCGCCAATGAATCGGATTTTCAGAAAATTAAATTGCGCCAGCGCGTTGCTGTCAACATGGTGAACCGCACTACCAAAACAACCATGATCGGCGAAGAGGTGGCCATGCCCGTTGCCTTGGCGCCAACGGGACTAACCGGCATGCAATATGCCGATGGGGAAATTCTGGCAGCCAAAGCAGCAGAAAAATTTGGCGTGCCCTTCTGCTTATCAACGATGAGTATTTGTTCGATTGAAGATGTGGCCGAGCACACCACAAAACCATTTTGGTTTCAGCTGTATGTCATGAAGGATCGCGCCTTCATTGAACGCTTAATCGAGCGTGCGCGCGCTGCTAAATGCTCTGCCCTTGTTCTTACCTTGGATTTGCAAATTCTGGGTCAGCGCCACAAGGATTTAAAAAATGGTTTGAGCGCTCCTCCCAAACTAACCATCCCGAACATTATTAATATGATGACCAAGCCGCGTTGGTGTCTTGGAATGGCGATGACGCAGCGTAGAACCTTTCGCAATATTGTGGGTCACGCTACTGGCGTGGGCAATATGTCGTCTTTGTCCTCGTGGACCGCCGAGCAGTTTGATCCGGGCCTGAACTGGGGTGATGTTGAGTGGATCAAAAAACGCTGGGGCGGAAAACTCATCATTAAAGGAATATTGGATGAGGGCGACGCACGCCTCGCTGCAGACTCTGGTGCAGATGCACTGATCGTTTCAAACCACGGCGGACGTCAATTAGATGGGGCAATCTCGAGCATTCAGGCTTTGCCCGGCATCGTCAATGCCGTTGGTAAGGACATTGAAGTCTGGATGGACGGCGGCATTCGCTCTGGCCAAGATGTTTTAAAAGCCTGGGCATTGGGCGCACGCGGCACCTTAATCGGCCGCCCATTTTTGTATGGTCTTGGCGCCATGGGTGAGGCTGGCGTTACCAAATGCCTCGAGATTATTCACAAAGAACTTGATATCACGATGGCCTTTACGGGTCACCGTGATATTCAAGATGTGACGAAAGATATTTTGTACCCTGGCACGTACTAGCCTACTGCTTTAGCGTCTTCCGCAAACACTTCACGCGCAATCCGAAACGCATCGACCGCAGCGGGCGCGCCGCAGTAGGCACCGCAATGTAGAAAGATTTCTCGCAGCTCTACCTTACTTACGCCATTGTTGATGGCGCCGCGAATGTGTAACTTCAGCTCATGCGGTCGATTCATGGCAATGATGGCGGACACTGTAATTAAGCTACGCTGCTTGAGCGTTAGGCCTTCTCGCACCCACACTGTACCCCAGGCATTTTCAGTCACAAAATCCTGCAGCGGCATCGAAAAATCATCGGCCTTCTCCATTACTTGGTCGACATAAGCATCACCCAATACCTTCCGGCGCACCGCCATGCCCTTTTCAAATCGATCACTTTTTGCCATGGTTTTTCCTTTTTTGTTGATTTAGCTTCTTTACTTGCTTGTGCTGCAGGCAGTTATAACGGATTAGCCTTAGAATGAATTTACATCATGTGCCGCATGACATCAAAAGGATCTTTTTATGAAGCGCAGAACATTACTTGCACTCCTCATAATGACGCCGCTTGTAAGCGCTTTGGTAGCCTGTAGCAGTGGGCCCAAAATTATGTCTTCGACGGGTATGCCAGAGTCTGGTTTTTTACCCAACTACCGCTTATTGCAACCTGTTACGAATGCTCCCGACGGAACACGTATCTGGCGCTATCGCAAGGCACACGTTAATCCCAATGCCTACACTGCCGTTATCTTGGATCCCATTTACCTAAATCAATCGCAGTTTACGAGCGAGATTACTCCTCAAGTCGTGGCGCAAGCAAAGCGCGCCCTAGAAATGTCGATGCGCGAGGCCGTAGAAGGTCGTCGTGGTTTACGCATCGTTACGCAACCCGGACCTGGCGTGGCACGCATATCGGTTGGTATTACGGGCGCTGAAGTTTCTGCGAATGGACTAAAGCCATGGAGTTTTACCCCTATTGGGCTGGCCGCCAATGCAGCGGCCTATGCTTCCGGAGTCAACTCCAAGACGCCTGCATTAGTTATCGAGAGCAAAATTACCGATAGTCAATCGACGGACTTTATCGGCGGCGGCGTGATTACCTTGGAGGGCGAAACCTTCAGAACCGGCTCGGGCTCCATCGCCTCATTTGAGGAAATGGCCAAGCGCGCAGTGAAGTTGGCTATGGAAGTCTCTGCCAACCCAACGCCAACCGCAATGAAATAAGCTCCATCAAAAAGAAAAGGCCACCCCAAGGGATGGCCAAAGAATGCTTATGGAGGGTAAAAATGAATAAATCGACTACATTCAAATATTAATACACCGAAGCCAGTCGCTTTCTTGAAGCGGCACCAATTAGGTGCGTGTTAATTACTTACGAACGTGGGCGTGACGAGCGGCATCTTGTGACATGCCTTCGCCTTTTTTACCCTCAAGCATTTCTTTTTCTGCCGTAATTTCTTTACGGCGCTCTTTGCATGACCCAGCAATTTCCTGAAGCGCTTTACGTGCACGTGCAGCCGATGCTTTCACGCCCTTTTCCTGAAACTTGGCATTTTCTTCTTTATAAGCCTCAAACGCCGCTATGAGTTTTTCGTGGTGGGTCATATCTGTCCTTTTGTTAGTAGATCAATCACTATACCAAGCCAAGAAGGCCTCGCACTAAAACCTGCTACCGCAGCAGTTGCGCTGCAAAAGAATATAGCGGTATTCCGATAATGATATTGAAGGGGAAGGTGATGCCCAAGGACATGCCCATATAGAGGGCCGGGTTGACTTCGGGCAGAGCATGCCGCAATACCGCTGGCACTGCAATATAGGAGGCGCTCGCAGCAAGCACCATTAATAGAATCGTATCCCCCAATGGCAACTTCAATAATGTGCAGAGGACTAAAGCAATACCTGCGTGCACTAAAGGTGCAACCAGCGCATACATCAATACGATCAGGGGTTTACCTTTGATGCCACCGAAATTTTTTGCGGCCATCAGCCCCATATCCAAGAGGAAGAACGCCAACATTCCCTTAAACAAATCAATTGAGAATGGTGCCATGATGCGCTGACCATCTTCGCCGCTGAGCATCCCAACTGCCATAGATCCGAGTAATAAAAGCTGCGCGCCATCGGTGAATGATTCATGCAGTACCTTCGATAAGCCAATCGACTGGGCCTTACTAGTACTGCTGACACGGGCTTTATTAGCCAATACGATTGCCAAAATAATTGCGGGCGACTCCATTAGAGCCATGGCTGCTGCCATATGACCGCCATAGGGAATATCTTGATTGCTCAAAAATTGGGTTGCTGTAATAAAGGTAACCGCGCTGACCGAGCCATATGTTGCTGCGATAGCGGCGGAGTCATAATTGTTTAACCGGGTTCGCAGAACCGCATAAGCAATGATGGGAATAATGATGGCCAGAAAGATAGCGAGGCCCAGCGCCAACCCAATCTCTTGAGTAAAGCCGGACTTCTGGAGTGCAAAGCCGCCCTTTAGCCCTAAGGCCATTAACAAATATAGCGACAAAAAACGC
>JBIPON010000094.1:0-6965 GCA_044379065.1 Polynucleobacter sp.
TTTTAGATTGCAACTCAATGCCTAAGCTAGTCATGACAGCAATGTCATAAGGCTCAACTCGTTCTGAGCTAATCACAATTTGAGCATGATCCATTTCAAACAAAATGCTGGGCCCCATATTTAAGATGGAGCCTGTAAATATCGGGCCAGTGACTTTAATCTTGCCATCAGTAATCGCTTTAACAACGCCGCTTAGTTTTAAGGGTTGTTTGCACACACCACGATAAGTCCAACCCGATTTATTTCCAAGCTCAATATCGACCGGCTTGTTGAGGCCGACCTGAATGAGCTTTTGTACTGTCTCTGGGTCGGCGATAGGGCCAGCTGCAATATTAGTAAGACCAAATTGAAGGGCGGCTTCCAAAATATCAGTTGTATCACAAGGCCCACCAGACATCACGTTATCACTGTGATCCAGCAGTAAAACTGGCCCCAGTGTTGTCAATTGCGCAAGTTCACGCGCTGTATTGAGTGCCCGCTCAACTGGAATACTCTCATAAATAAAGCCGTCAGCTTGGGACAGTATCATGGCTTGAAGCTGATCGGCAACTTGATTTTGATTAACAGCGCAATCAGGATAATTTTGATCGCCAATCACGATCACAGACATGCCCGCATCATGAAAGTCAGCTAGGCTAAAGCCAGCCAAAATAGAGATTCCTAAAATGCCTGGCTTTTTTTCCATTTCGATTGCGGCTTGCACTGCAGCTTTCAGTGCACCTTCATTGGTATTGCTTCTGAGGGTGTGCGATAGCAAGGGAATTTGACGGTAAGCCATTGATGGATTTATCTTCCCTGCAAGCATGTCTCGTAATAGCTCGCCCGCGTGCAGGCCCGTTTCATACATATCAATATGAGGATACGTTTTGAAACTCACCATCACATCACAGTTCTGAACCATCGAGGGAGTGACATTGGCATGAAGATCGAGCGCAACTGCAATTGGGATATTGGGTGCAATTGACCGAATTCTTTTTAAGAGATTACCTTCACCGTCTACTTCGAATTCAGATACCATAGCACCATGCAGATCGAGCAAAATAGCATCACAACCTTGTTTAACCGCGTCAACAATACTATTGCAAATACGCTCATATGCTTTTCCATCAACCGTTCCGCTGGGATTTGAAAATGCGCATACCGGCGTCACAATTTCCACATTCTCGCTTTTGGCAATTTGGATAAAAGCACCCATTGCCGTTCTTGCGCTTTCTTGATCTAGATAAGCGTCCTGATTCCATAGGGGGTTGAATGCCTCTAATGGAGTACGGATTGGAGAGAATGTATTTGTTTCATGCTGAAAGCGCGCGATCACCCATTTACCCAAACTCTTTTTCTCTTGCATCAGACCTGCCCTATAGATTAGTTAGTGATTGGCTTGGCAAATGCCAGCATGGAGTGAAGTAGGACATTGGCTCCCGCTTCGAGATGCTCAGCTTTAGCATCTTCAATTTCGTTATGGCTAACACCATCTTTACAGGGTATAAAAATCATTCCAGTAGGAGCTAAACGATTCATATAGATGGCATCATGGCCAGCTCCCGACACCACATCCATCTGTGAATAACCTAAATTAACGGCCGCCTGCCTAATAGTGTCAACGCAGTTGGCATCAAAATTACACGGGGGAAAGTAGGACACTTCATTTAAATCGATCGCAATCGATTTATCGCTTGATACTTGCGCAATGTATTCCCTTAAAAGGGCGGTCATCTTTTCAAGCATCATGGAGTCAGGATGTCGTATGTCAATAGAAAACTTAACTTGGCCAGGAATCACATTTCTACTATTGGGAAAAACTTGAACCATGCCAACAGTACCTCTGCCATGTGGTTCAAATTCATTGGCTATGGCTACAACCTTTTGCATAATACTTAAAGAATTTTGTAAGGCATCCACTCGAAGATCCATGGGTGTTGGGCCTGCATGTGCCTCAAAACCCTGCACGATGCAATCAAACCAGCGTAAGCCCATAACAGCAGGTACCACCCCAATAACCTTATCTTTGTTTTCAAGAACGGGACCTTGTTCAATATGGGCTTCAAAATAAGCGCCACAAGCATGATTACCTGGCGTTTGTTCGCCTAGAAAGCCAATGCGTTCTAATTCTTCTTTCACTTTTTTGCCTGCAGTATCTGTTGACCCATAAGCATGCTCTAGAGTAACTGCTCCAGCAAAGACACCTGAACCCATCATGACTGGAGTAAAACGCGAGCCTTCTTCGTTTGTCCAAAAAACCACCTCAATCGGAGCCTCGGTTTCAATTCTATGGTCAATGAGCGTCTCAATGACTTCTAGACCAGCTAGCACGCCATAATTACCATCGTATTTACCACCCGTAGGCTGTGTATCAATATGACTACCGGTCATGATAGGGGGGAGTTGTGCATTCTTACCCGGTCGACGCATAAAAGTATTGCCAATTTGATCGGTAGTAATCTCAAGCCCTAGACGACGGGCTTTTTCCACAACCCACTGGCGTCCTTCTTTATCGAGGTCGGTCAGCGCAAGGCGACAAACCCCACCCTTTGGTGTAGCGCCAATTTGTGCAAGCTCGAGCAGTGATTGACATAACCTATCACCACGGATTCGAAGATCGTGTAATGGACTTGTAATTGTCAAAATTAAAATGCCTTCTTAAATTGCAATGCCTCAATTTTCATTTTTGTACTTAGTTCTACGTAATCAATGTTGATGCCAATCGATGATAAGCCTTTCAAAGAGGGCTGTAGATTGGGTTATTTTCTCCGTATAGCAAAACTCGTTTGTTTGATGTGCCATTTCTGGCTGCCCTGGACCTAAGACCACTGTTGGGGGATCGCCAATGAGGCCTTTTAGCGCTGAAGCATCAGTAAAGTAAGAGATCGATTTGGGGGTAGCCTCTATGCCATTGATTTCCTGACATTTAGCAAAGACGGTTTTGATCCAAGGGTGGTCTGGCGGGGTATATATACCTTCGACATCCATGATGGTCTCTAGCTTGATATTGGGCCCGAGTACTTTACATAAACAGCCATAGATGTGTTTATGGCTTTGTCCGGGTACCGTCCGAATATCTAAAGTCATTTCTGCAGCATCGGGAACCGAGTTGATATTCAGGCCGGCTTTAGCAGTACCGACATTCAGCGTTCCTTGACCCATTAAAGCGTGAGGCGGGGTGTCGAACTGAAACGTTTCCATCAGGAGTGCGCCCTTAGCCAGTTTGTAGAATGCGTTATCCCCTCTTTCAGGCATCGAGCCATGGGCTGTAACACCTTCTGCCTTTGCTCTTAACCAATAGGCTCCTTTATGGCCAATGATCGGTTCATTTGCGGTGGGCTCGGCAACAATGAAGCAGCCTACATTGCCAATGAAATCAATGACCTGTTTTTGGGCAGCTATATAAAAAGCGCCTTCACAGCCTGTCTCCTCACCTGCGGTAATGATCAGACTAACTCCATTTCCATTTTTGGATAGTTCTGCTGTGCGCATGGCGGCCACCACAAATGCCGCAATACCGCTTTTCATATCACTTGAGCCGCGTCCATACAGTTTGCCATCATGAATGTTGCCGCCAAAGGGATCATGATCCCACTGACGATCCCCCAGAGGAACAACATCGACGTGACCGGTAAAGCAGATATTGGGCTTACCTAGGCTGCCTGGAATACGCGCCACGATACTCCGTCTTCTTGGAGCAAAGTCGACATTCATGCATTCAAAATGAGCAGACTTTAATAATTGGGTTAGGTAATCACACAGCTCATCCTCGTTGCCAGGCGGATTAATTGTATTGAAACGAATGAGATCTTGGGTTAACTGGATTGGGTCTGGAGTATTCATAGAATGATTAGGCTATCTTGTTTTTGGTGATGACTTAGTATAGTAAGTCACTTGTAAAAAAGGTGATAATTTACTGTGGCAGCTACTGCGGCAATCGCACGAGTTAAAGCCATGGCTAAGCTAGCATAGTTATCCGTTCTGTCACCTAATACTACCGTAGCTTTTAGTAAGGCGCCATAAAGCTTGATAATTTAAAGTGCCGTTTCATTTCATTATCAGAGTAGTACCTGGAGCCTTGGGTGCGTTGCGATACAAAGGCTCAACCGCCGGCATTAATGCGCTCAGCTGTTCAATACGAGTCTCCCCCGAAGGGTGGGTTGATAAAAACTCGGGTGGATTTTTACCTTGCGTTGCCTTCATCATCTTTTGCCATACGGAGATAGCAGCACGCGGGTTATAGCCAGCCCTAGCAGCCAGTTCAATTCCAATCGCATCGGCTTCGCTTTCATGTTGCCTTGAGTTCGGCAGCACCAATACATACTGCGCCACTTGATTTGCTGCATTAATTTGGGCGCCATAACCTCCGGCTGCAGCGAGAGCAATATTGGTGATCGTACTTTGTGCCATGGCTTGCGACAGGCGTTCTCTGCCGTGCTCGCGCAATGCATGCGCAATCTCATGTCCCATGATGGCAGCAATCTCATCATCATTAAGATTGAGTTGATCAATGATGCCCGTATAAAAAGTAATCTTGCCACCAGGTGCGCAGGTGGCATTCAGAATGGGGGCATTAATCAGACTGAGTTGCCAATTCCATTTTTGGGTATCGTCCCGAAAGTAGGCAGTCTGTGGAATCAGGCGATTCGCAATGCCGATCAAGCGATCATATTGCGGTCCTGATGTAATCAGAATCTTTTTATCTTGGGCTTTTTTATTTTGTTCATTAAAACTAATGGCCGATAAACGCTCAACCTCGCTTTGGGAAGCCATCATCAGCTGCTGCCGGTTGATGCCTACTACGCCAGGTCGTGTCGTAGTAGTGCATGCAGACAGAAGGGTGATGCCAAGAATGCAAAGGGCAACGAAGCGGAAAGGCGCCTTGCTAAAAAACTGACTGGGAAAGGCCCTTTGCATTCTGTTCGGTACTAAATTGATAAGGGCGTATTACTTCTTTCCTGGCGTAATCGAAGCAGCCATTCTGTCGATGAAAAGAGCGCGGACCACATCGCCCACTGCAATGTCTTTCAAGAGCTCGGGGTTCTTCACTTTCACCACAGTAACCTTGCCATTAGGACCCTTAATCGAAGCGGTCTTCTTGGTGCGATCTACGGCAACCACATCGGCAATGATTTCAGTGGCATTAGTAATGGTCTGTGCGGGCTTTTGGCCGGGCTGTGCAGTGGTAACAGCAGATGCCTCTTGCTTGCTACGAATGCCATCGCTTTTGGTTTTAATCAGCTCAAGCGCAACCGCAACTTCATAGGTCACGCTCAGGTGATCACCTACCTTGATTTGAGCAAAGTTCTTGATTTCCGGGCCAGCCACAAAACTCGACTCACCTTCTTTATTTTTAAAGGTAATGGTGCGTGTTTTGGCATCAATCTTGACGACATCGCCCTGGTATAAGTCATAGACCGTATCCATAATGGCAGCTGCCTCTACTTTGGGCTTGGCTGGACTAGCAGGCTGCGCTTGAACGAAGCTAGTCGTTGCGAGTAATGCTGCAGTAACTGCAGCGATTTGGAGGGATTTGCGTTTCATATACTTCCTTTTGGTTTGATAAAAAAATGGACCTCTGGTTTTACTGCGTACTAATGGATTCAACAAGCTGGGCTTGACTTTCTTGGCGCTCCCACCAATTGCCCACAAAGTATCCCTGTAGCCAGTCGATGCATTGACTAACCTTACCAGGCACGAGGCGTGGGGAAGAGAACACCGCATGGATTTCTTGGGATGGCAAAGTCCAGTCCGTCAAAATGGGTTGTAAATTTCCTTTTTGAACTGAGCGGTGTGCTACGTACCAAGGGATCGCCGCAAGCCCCATTTTAGCGATGGTGGCTGCCAATAATGCCGACAAATTATTGGAATATAGCGGCCCTTTGACGGGAACTGAGAGAGTTGCGCTATCGGCGCCGCTAAAGTGCCAGCGGTGGTTATCCTGTACCGAGCTATAAATTAAAGCCTGATGTTCCGCTAACTCGGTCGGGTGTTTGGGTGTGCCGTGCTCTTCTAAATAGGCTGGGCTAGCCACCAGCACCCAAGGGTTTAGCCCCAAATAGCGCGAACCCAAAGAAGAGTCTGGCAAGCGGCCCATGCGAATCGCCAAATCAATTCCTTGCTCGACTAAATTGACGTAGTGGTCATCTAAACTCAAATGCACTTGCAGTTGGGGGTGCTGGCTCATGAATTCCAGCACCATGGGAGTCAAAATGCGCCGGCCGAAAGCAACCGAAGAGCTAATCGACAATTTCCCCTGAATTTTGCTCTGCAAGAGGGCGGCTAAGTTATCCGCATCCTCCAACTCCCGCGAAATGACTTTGCATTTTTCATAGTAGATTTGGCCGATTTCTGTCGGAGTAACCCCCCTGGTGCTGCGGTGCAGCAAAAGAGAACCTAGGCGTTTTTCTAAAAAGGCGATGTGTTTGGTAGCCGTGGGCTGGGTAATACCAAGGCTGATGGCGGCCTTACTAAAGGAGCCAGTCTCAACAACACGAACAAATAGGGCAATGCCCTGTATGCGATCCATATCCCTATTTTATCCTGATTCTGATCTGGGGTATTCCAAATTGGAATAGGTGATATGAATGCACCTGCCATTCTCATTTGGGCCGGAAGTCGCGATCATTCATTCATTCTTAAAACGTGGAGGAGACATCATGGCCAAAATGAAAGCCGCAATGGCTGCAGTACTAGTAATGGAAAAAGAGGGCGTTACTACCGCCTTTGGCGTTCCAGGTGCAGCAATCAATCCGCTTTATGCACAATTGCGCGAGCGTCAATCTATTACGCACATTTTGGCTCGCCACGTTGAGGGCGCCTCCCATATGGCCGAGGGATACACCCGCGCTAAAGCCGGCAATATCGGCGTTTGTATTGGTACCTCAGGTCCTGCTGGAACCGATATGATCACTGGCCTTTACTCTGCCATTGCTGATTCCATTCCAATTCTGTGTATTACTGGTCAAGCACCCCGTGCGCGCCTC
>JBIPON010000095.1:0-6952 GCA_044379065.1 Polynucleobacter sp.
GGGATGGAGGCGTGGGCTTATACCCAAGGCCATGGGAATGCTGGAGCGCGATTTGAGTTTGTGCAGGGCTGCACTAGTACTTTGCCCAATTTTGGCGCGTACCGAGTCCACAGCGCCAGGGGTACTGGTTTTTTCAGTGATGGATTGCAGTCGGCGGTTTAGGCGGGCTTGCAAACGCGCTAGAAAGTCACTCAATTGGCCAAAATCCCTATAAAATTTAGATCAGTTTAAATCATTGAAAAGACTATGTTTATTATCCGCCAGCTCAGCCAAATCAGTCGCTCTACACTTCGTCAGTTTGTGCAGCAATGCCAACGGTTTCAGGGGGTTTTGTCCTTTCGTACGCCCAAACGGTTCTTAGCCCGTGCGCCGGTGCAGCGCAATCACCGTGAGGCCGGCTTCACCTTAATCGAAATCATGGTGGTCATTGCCATTATTGGTATTTTGGCTACGCTGATTGTGCCCAATATTATGGGACGCCCCGATGAGGCGCGCGCTACCGCCGCTAAACACGATGTCGGTACGATTAATCAAGCACTCAAACTCTATCGCCTCGATATTGGCCGTTACCCCACTACCGAACAGGGCCTCAGAGCCTTGGTGGAAAGACCCACCAGCGAACCCATACCGCAAAACTGGAAAACCGGCGGCTACTTAAGCTCCGTACCCAAAGACCCTTGGGGTAATGCATACCATTACAGTAATCCTGGCACCCGCGGTGAAATCGATGTAATTAGTTACGGTGCGGACGGGAAGCCCGGTGGAACCGGAACTGATGCGGACATTGGGAACTGGTAAGCATTCGGGTCTAAGTCAGCTGCAGCGCCAGCAATCCACTGCGTGTGAAACCGGCTTCACCTTAATTGAGTTTTTGGTTGCGATTGCGGTGATGGCAGTGCTATTAGGCATTGCGGTTTTGGCGCTCCCCAATCACGATGAGCGCTATTGGCGCGATAACTTGGATCAGCTTGTTAGCTCACTGAACTTTGCCCAAGAAGAAAGCACCATGAGTGGCACGCCGATGCTGGCCCAAGTCGATGGCCTCGGTTGGCGCTTTAGCATGCCCCTATCAGCAGTCACTGCTGCGGGCAGTAATCCGGGCAGCACTTTTTTGCCTGATGTCTATCGCGCACAGACCTGGCACAAGCCAGTTGAAATCACACCAGTGCAATTGAGTTTGGGCGGCGAGCGCATTACTGAAGCCCTTCAAATACCGATCAAACAAGAAAACCGCCAAGCAGTGTTGATGCGCTCCACCAATGGACGCTTTCAGTGGGCACGGCCATGAAGCAAATCAAGCGTTTAGTTCACGGTGCAAAACAAACGCGGGCACACGTTCGAGCTCAAGCTGGCTTTGCCTTAATAGAAGTCTTGGTAGGTCTTGCGGTCTTAAGCATTGCACTGATTGCTGGATTAAAAGCCTTGGCGAGTGCTGCTGATACGCAGCTGGCGGTATCGCAGCGCGCCCAAGCACTGTGGAGTGCAGACAATGCCCTAGCCGATTTGCGCATGAACCGCCAGTGGCCCGAGATGGGAACGACGACCTTTAGTTGCCCGCAAGACCGCTATGTATTTGTGTGTCAGCGCAAAGTACTCAGCACCCCCAATCCCAGCTTTCGGCGGATTGAGTTGACGGTGTATTTAGCCAGCCCCACGAGCCCCGAAGTAGCCAGCGGACCCAGACTGGCTTGGCTCACCACGATTTTGCCTAACCCTACTGGCGGCGCCTTATGAAACTGCCGCGCGATCAAGGCTTTGCACTGATCGAGGTCTTGGTCGCCATGACGATTATGGCCTTGGTTGGTTTGATGGCCTGGCGCGGCATGGATGCCTTGATACTCGGGCGCGAGGTGATTGATCGGCGCGCCAATCAGGATGCCGTGTACACGCAGCTCGTGAATCAGTTTGAGCGCGATTGCCAATTTATTTTGCGTGCCGAAGTCTTGGGAGCGAATCCCTTGTCTGCTGGAGCAAAGAACATCTGGTGGATTCGGCAATTGCAGGTGGATAACCGCGACGCGTGGATGATTGTCGGTTATGGCATCACGCCAGCTGGACTGCAGCGTTGGACTAGCGCACCGCTACTGCGCCGTACCGAAGCAGTAACACTGTGGGCAGGTGTAAGCCGCGACCCTGATCTGCTATCGAGCAGCTTTCGGGTGAGCCTTACCTTGCCAGACGTTATCCGCCAAACCATATTTGTGCGCACGGCACTGGCGAGCGGCGCGAGTGCTGCGTCGCCGGTACCGCCGACACCAACTACGCCAACAACAGCAAGCACCGCTACTCCGCCTGCTGCCGATCCCACTGCCACTGCGACCGCAGCCAGTACGGCAAATAATGCATCCACCGCCACCCCGAATCCCAATGCCCCACTCACCTTGGCAGCGGTATCACCAGATCACCGTGGTGTGGTGATGCAATGGTGGTTACGCAATGCCAATTTACCCATCACGCGTTCGTGTTTAATGGGCGGTGGATTGTGAAAAGGCGCTCATTCTGTTTTAAAAAGTCAGCGCAGTCCGAGCGGGGCTCAGCCACCATCACGGCCCTGATTGTGGTGGGGGTTGCTGCGGTACTGATGACGGGATTAATCTGGCGTCAGCAAATGGAGATTCGCACACTAGAGAATGCCCGTGACCGTGTGCAAGCACAGTGGTTGCAGCGCGGTGCAGTCGATTTTGCACGTTTGGTTTTGGTTGAAGACCAGCGCGCTTCGCAGTTTGATCACTTGGGTGAGGCCTGGGCGCTGCCATTAGCCGATGGCCGCGTGGCTGACTTTCTGAAAAACACCGACGTCCCCGATGAGATCGCCGCAGTAACCTTACAAGGTCAGTTGGTCGATGCGCAAAGCCGCTTTAATTTACTTAATTTATGGGATAGTCAATTTAAAACCGCACAGACCGCCGGGGTGCAGCAATACGCGCGTTTACTCGATGCTTTGGGATTGGATCGCAACTTGGCACAATTAACGGCGCAATCGGCTTTGCAAGCCGATCTACCGCTGTTTGATTTGGAGGGCTTATTGACCCTGCCTTCGTACACGCCGGCATTGCTCGAACAACTTCGGCCCTTTGTTACTCTCCTGCCTAGAGCGACTGCGATTAACGTTAATACTGCCCCGGTAGAGGTCTTAATGTCCGCCATTCCGGGCCTATCCCGCTCGGCTGCCACCAACGTGGTGCAGCAACGCGCCAGTCGCCCAATTAAAACCCTGGATGAGCTCAGAACATCTTTAAATCAGGCCGATGGCACCCAAGCCAGCGCGATTGATGCGAGCCTTTTGGATGTCAAATCCCAGTTTTGGCTAGCGCGCTCAGAAATTAGGCTGGGACGGGGTATATTTACTAGTTCTACATTAATACAGCGTTCACCAAGCCCACTACCCGGGGGTGACTTTACGCAGGTGATTTGGAGTAAAACGGGACGCATTGCCGCTGAATGAGCACATTATTAATTCGTTGCCCTCTTAAGCCATTTTCTGGCGCGTTCACTGGTCTGGCCGGTGAATGGGAAGATCTCGCCTGTGCGCAGCGCTTTGAGTGGTGCTTGGTAGAGGATGCCGATGCTCTTTCTTCACCTACAACGACATCACCATCGCCAATGCAATCCGGTATCGGTAGCATTGATGCCATGCCGTATGCCGATGAAGTGCTCGTGCTCTTGCCAACCTTGGATGTGCGCTTAATCGAAACCAAAGTACCACTGGCCAATCCTAAAAAACTGCAAGCGATTCTACCCACCTTATTAGAAGAGTACGTACTCTCCAATACTGCGACCTTACACATCAGTGCATTGCCTCCGGTGCCGGGTCAGCCTGCCATGGACCGCACCCTAGCGGCAATTGATCGTGCTTGGTACAACTGGATTACAGGGCAGCTAGAGCGCGTTCTCAGCAACCGTGTTCGCCTCATACCGGATTGTTTACTCTTGTCTCTAGTGGGTGATGGGCCATCGCTCATGCGCGTACGTGAAGGTGATGCGCTTATTTACTGCCAGCGCACCGGAATGCAGACGGGTGTCGCGTGGGCCGAGTACTGCCCGCTGCAAGAAGAAGAGATTGGTAGTAAAGATCATGACAACAGTAGCGACAGAACATCGCCGCTACCAAGTCACTTAGGCCCTGCCGATGCAGTACCGTTTGCATGGTCATGGGCAGCGCCCAGTGCGCTGGCTTTTTTAGAAACCAACGCCAGCAGTCGCTCCCCCAACTTTGCGCTCAATTTATTGCCTAGCGGATTTAAAAGTAAGGCAGGAGGCTTAGCGCAAAGTAGCAGTGCGGCAAGGAGCAATTCAAGCCAGGGTGCAGGCAATAAGGCGATTGGTTTGGCATGGGTTGATCCCTTAACCTGGCAGCCCGCCTTACGTTGGTTGGGCTTGGGTGTTGCTACGATGGCCCTGGGTTTAGTGGCGCAGCTCGCTTGGCTTGGCGCATCCAATTGGCGCTGGGGTCAGCAAATGGAACTCTTAGCAATGCAAGCGCTGACGCCAGCCAGCATGGCGAAGCTGAGCTCGGCTACGAACCAGCATGACGTGCTCCCGGTCTTTTTAGATCAAGCGATTCATACGCAGCGCAGCCAAGGGGCTGTTACCGATGCCGACTTTGCATCCCTGGCAGCTAAATTGCAGCAACTGAGCAGTGCGTTAAAAGTGCAATCACTGCAGCAGATTAATTACAGCGCCAATGCCTTGGAGTTTGAGTTCAAAGCAGGCTCGCTGGATTACAGCAGTAATGAAGTTGCACTGAGGGTCATTGCCAGCGCACGCAATTTGGGTCTGATGGTGAAGCATTTAGGCGGCGCTCGCTATCGTTTAGAAGCGTATGCAGGACTCGGGGCTCAGCCATGAAACCGAATCAGACAAATACCTTGATGGAAAAAATCATGAAGGGCTTAGGTCAAGTTAAAGCCGCGCTGACCAAGGACTATTCTTGGCAGGACATCAAAGGCTGGCTGGCTGCTAGTGGAGAACATGCATCAGCTGCAAATACAGCAAGCATGAATAGTAGTGCCGCTACTGCAGGCAGTGCTTCCTCTGGCTTATCTAATCTCCCTCTCGCCTTGGCCGCTGCAGCAGGGCGGCACCGCATGCTATTAATTGCATTAGTGTTCATCGCGCTGTTTGCGATTGCCAGCCAACTATGGCTTTTGCCTATGACGAAAACCATGCAAGCGGCTTTGGAATTGCGTCCAGTGCAATGGGCACAGTTGCAGCATTTAATGAAGGTCAATCACACTATTTCTTCTGCTGGCGTTGGTGGATCTACTACAGGCGCAAGCGGTGCACGCGCTACACTCGTCACGCCGCTGGATGAATCTGAAATGCAAAAAGTTCGAGCGGTGCTGGCAGCGCGCGACATTAAGCCCAATGTTTTGCGTTTGAGCAATGACAACCCGCCACACCTTGAGCTTCAAGCCAATGATGTACTCTTCTCGGCATGGATTGAAGTGCTGGATGAATTACGCCAAGTGTGGCGCCTCTACCCCGAGAGTGTCAGTGCGATTGCGGGCGCAAACCCAGGGATCGTACAAATCAGCAGCACCTTGAAGCAAGCGCAAACACAAGTACAGCCACAATCGCAACTGAATTCTAGAGCGCCATGAAACTCACGCTCGATCGCGCAACGATGCGCTTACCCCTTTGGCTTTATTTGGTCATTGCTTTCCTGTGTGCCGGTATTGTGCTAACCCAATTTCCGGTGAGCTGGGTGAGTAGCTTTTTGGGTGAGCAAACCGCCTGCCGCGTGGTTTTGCAAGAACCCATGGGCACGATTTGGAAGGGAAGTGCTGCTTTGGGCTTTTCTGAGAGCAATGCCATGGGCGGGGGCTGCAAAGCACCCTTGGCACAAACCGAGCGCTTTCAGTGGAAAACGGCTTGCCATATGGCTGACTTGAGCTGCACCACTGAAATCCAGTTTTCAGCCCTAGAAAAGCCCCAAATAGCTCAGTGGGGCTGGCAACGCCCAATTACGCTGGTTGGCAACGAGATCACTCTCCCGACCACTATCTTGGAGGGTTTGGGTAACCCCTGGAGCACACTGCGGCCGCGGGGCACGCTCAGTGCCCGCTGGACCGACCTGAAATGGGCTCAAACTCCGGGAAATTCAGGTTCGGAAGCGGCTAACTCTTCGGGGATAATACGAATTACCATAAGCAACTTGACGAGTCCGATTAGTCCAGTGGCCCCTTTGGGTAGTTATGAGATCCAAGCGAACTTAGCGCAAAACGCAGCGAGTTGGGTTTTGTCTACTAGCAGCGGCCCACTCCTTTTAAAAGGCGAAGGTCAAATTGGTCACGGGCCCGGTAGCAAGGGATTGCAATTTAGCGGGGAGGCAGCAGCAGCGCCAGAAGCAGAAGATGCTTTAGTTGGATTGCTTTCCTTGTTGGGTAAACGCGAAGGTAGTAGTTATCGCCTCAAGTTGTAAGAGGTAGGTTGGAGCAGAAATCAGTCGGCAAGTTTATGTAAGGCATGAGAAGAAAAGATGCAGAGCACAGTGAAGTCAGAATGCAATAGACCATCTAGCGGGCAGGGCGCTTTACGCCATTGGTTCGTCCGTGCGCTGGCTATTTGCGTGCTGGGTGAGAGTGTGTTGATTCCCGCAGTGTATGCCCAAAATGCAGCGCAATCCACAAACCCATCGTCCCAGCGCACAGCGCAGAACAACGCTAGCTTTAATCCAGTGGTAGCAACGGTACCCGATGAGGGCAGCGTCACCTTATCGTTTTCTAATGCTGATATTGAATCCGTTGCGAACGTGCTAGCCAAAGCTACAGGTCAAACTATCTTGGTTGACCCCAAAGTGAAGGGCAACATCAATCTCATTAGTAACCGTCCACTCAGCAAGGCCAAAGCACTCGATGCGTTCTCCACAGCGCTGCGCACATCGGGCTTTGCGCTGGTCAGTGTGAATGGCATTTACCGTGTGGTTGCCGAGGCGGATGCCAAGCTGATT
>JBIPON010000096.1:0-6844 GCA_044379065.1 Polynucleobacter sp.
GAGGCGATCTGGCCCCGTTAGAATTTGGTGACTGACTTTGAGGGCGGTATCGGATTCGAGGGTGATGCGGGTGTAGTCTTCGGATGGCCACACGCGTACACCCAAGATGGTGGCGCCAAAAACAATATCGGCCTTACCAAAAAGAAACAGAAAGCCCAGCGTCGTTGCCGATGCCTTGAGGTGCTTACGCCGTGTTGGATTGGGGTTTGCTGCCATTTGCCCTGATTTTAGGGGAGATCGCGTTGCAATTGGGTGAGCAGCCTTAAGCCCAAATCGCTCAGGGCTATGAGTTCAAACTGCCGTTCAGTCTCTAGTTCGCCTGCAGTAATAGCAATTTGCAGATCGAGTTGGGGCAGGGTACCTTCTGCTTTTTCTGGCCACTCAATCAGGCACATACCTAGCGCATCAAAATGCTCTGCCAAACCGGCTTCTTGCCACTCGAGGGGGGTACGCATGCGGTACAAATCAAAATGAAAGGCTTGGGCAGTTTGTTTGCCACACGTAATCGGATACGACTCGCAGAGCGAGTAGGTTGGGCTTTTGACCTTACCAGCATAGCCCATGCCTTGAATCAGATAGCGCGTAAAGGCGGTCTTGCCTGCGCCTAAATTGCCTTCTAGGGCGATATTGACATGCTGTTCTGGTGATGTGGCATTTGCTAAAAAATGCGCCAGCACCCTGCCAAGCGCTTTAGCGAGGTCAGCCGTTTCACTTTCTTGCCTACAATGTCTTTTAATTGATTTCAAATGGGTATCTGTTTGTGTATCTAACGTGTAGCGTAGTTTATTCAGTAAATGCCGAGCCCGCCTAAAACAATTCCTGCTGCCGATCATTCGGCTGCGCCGGATACCATCCTGGGCCCCGACTTTCGGGCTTGGCTCGATGGCGAGGCATTGGCATTGGGATTTGATCGCCTGCGGATTGCCGATACCGATTTAGGGCTTGCACCAGAGCGCTTACGAGCCTGGTTGGCGGCTGGCTATCATGGCCAGATGGGATTTATGGAGCGCCACGCCGCCTTGCGCTCCAGTCCAGAGCTGCTTCAGCCCGGCACCTTGCGGGTAATCTGCGTCTCCATGAATTACGCCCCTGATCTTGATATTGACGAAGAGTGGAATCGAATTGCCAGTCCGGGCGAGGCAGTGGTATCAGTTTACGCACGCGGCCGGGATTACCACAAAGTATTGCGCCAGCGCCTCCAGGATTTAGCAAGTCGTATTGAAGAGCGCATCGGTCCGTTTGGCTATCGTGTCTTCACGGATTCAGCGCCGCTGATGGAAGTGGAGTTGGCACAAAAAGCCGGATTAGGTTGGCGCGGCAAACACACTCTTCTTCTCAATCGCGAGTCGGGCTCGGTTTTCTTTTTGGGGGAGATACTGCTCGACTTACCCTTGCCGGTGGATGGGCCAGTAGAACCCCACTGCGGCACTTGTAGCGCCTGCATCGATGTCTGCCCAACCGCAGCGATTACCGCACCCTACGTTGTTGATGCGCGCCGTTGCATCTCTTACCTTACGATCGAAAACCCGGGACCCATTCCGCTGGAGTTTCGGGTCGCCATGGGGAATCGCGTTTATGGTTGCGATGATTGCCAATTAGCTTGCCCGTGGAATAAGTTTGCCCAAGCAACGGCCCTGCCGGATTTTGCCGAACGTAATGGTATGGGCGGGAGTTCTTTATTAGAGCTATGGTCGTGGACTGCAATGGATTTTGAGCGCCGCCATGAGGGGAGCGCCATTCGCCGGATTGGCTACAGCCGCTGGCGTCGCAATCTCGCAGTAGCGATGGGCAATGCCTTGCGTTCAGAAAAGACTACGCCAGCGCTGAAGGCGGCCTTACGTAGCGCCTTGCAAGCAGACCAAGCAATAGCCGATCCCTTGGTCCAAGAACACATCGATTGGGCCCTAGAGAGCCCATTCTCGGCCTAAAACCCCTGCCAATCTAGCGGACTCATACAATCCCAATATGCCATCCGACCGTGATCCCGTTCTAGAGCCTGCCCAAGGCTCGGAGTTACATCGTTTTACCAGTCGCAAGGATGCGTTTCGCAGTGGCCTCAAAGACGCAAGCGGCGCTCCTGCCATGGTCCTCTTTGCCGGCATGGTCGGTTTTGGGGCGATGGGAAAAACCAGCGGCTTTGATCTCAGCTTTACTGCCTTAAGTAGCCTGCTCATGTTTGCGCTACCCGGTCAAGTTGTATTGATGGAGATGATGGTCGACGGCGCGTCATTGCTGGCCATTGCCCTTGCCGTAACCTTGACCTCCACCCGCTTTATCACCATGACCATCACCTTGTTTCCGCAGCTCGATCGGCGTGATCAAAATAAGCGTTTATATGCGTCCGTTCATTTGCTAGCGATGACGGCATGGGCAGTATCGATGCGGGAATTTCAGCGCATTGAACCGCAGCACCGTTTAAGTTACTTTGCCGGCCTTGGTCTTCTGTGCTGGATGATTTCAGTACCAGGGACGATCCTGGGTTATTTGCTGGCAGGCGTGGTGCCCGTCTTTATTACACTCGGCTTGATTTTTATTAACCCATTGTTTTTCTTGCTGACCTTTGCTGAGGTTAAGCCATGGATTAATCGGATCGCGATTGCTCTGGGTTGTGTGATGGGTCCTTTCTTCTACTTACTGGATCGCGATACGAGCCTGCTGACTACTGGTATTGTGGCTGGCACTTTAGCCTATTGGATTGATCGTCAGTATTTGCGTAAGCGCAGATCAGCATCGGACGGAGGCATGCTGTGATGGCCGCTCACTTTCAGGGATGGGGGCTTTGGATTGCCCTCGCAAGCGCCTGCATAGGTACCTACTTGTGCCGCGCAATCGGCGTCATGCTCGCCGGAAAAATTAACCAAGACAGCGAGATCTTTCGCTGGTTGTCCGCAGTCACCTATGCCATGGTTGCGGCCTTAACCGTTCGCTTGATTGTGCTACCGATTGGTTTGCTCGATACCGTACCGCTGTGGATCCGTATTTTGATTTGCCTGCTCAGTATTGGCGTCATGCTGTCAAAACCCCAGCAGCGTTTTGTTCCGGCCTTGCTGATTGGTACGCTGCTGATGGTCTCTTACGGCCTGATGCGCTAAGTTCCCAAGAGGATCTCGTTGATAGCAATGCTTTATTGCAGGTGGGCTGCCAAGATGCGAGCAATGTGCACAGCATCGCGCTGCGTACCATCCTGAATCTGATGACGGCAACTCGTGCCATCGGCAACCACCCAGCTATCGGGCGCCTGCCGTATTGCTGGCAATAAACTCAGTTCTGCCATTTGCTTTGACACGCTAATGTGCTCGACTTCATAGCCAAAACTACCAGCCATACCGCAGCAAGAGGATTCAACCAGCGTCGGGTTTGCATTCGGAATGAGTTGCAAAAGTTCGAGTGCTGGCGTCACTGCAGCAAACGCTTTTTGATGGCAATGGCCATGGAAGAGCACAGTGCGATCAGCTGATTTGAGATTGAGTTTGAGTTTGCCGGACTTGGACTCATCGACTAAGAATTCCTCCAGCAGCTGCGCCTTTTGGCTGACAGCCACTGCTTTTTGCCCAAAGCCCATTACTAAGGCTTCATCTTTTAGGGTAAAGAGGCAAGAGGGCTCGAGTCCAACGATGGCAATGCCGCGCTCAGCATAAGGAGCAAGGTGATCCACTAAGGCGCCTAAGCGCACTTTAGCCTCATCGACCATACCGGCAGCAAGGTAGGTACGACCACAACAAAATTGCTTTGAGCATTTCTGTTCTGTAGCGGAAGTGCTATTCGCCGTATCCATTTGCGGAATGTGAATTTGATACCCAGCAGAGCGGAGCACGGCAATCGCTGCATGCACGTTCTCGTTCTCAAAATACGCATTGAAGGTATCAACTAAGAGCACGACTGCCTTACTCTCAGATTGAAATTGTTCTGGTGTGAAGCGGTATTGCGCTGCGCTTGCTGCGGAATCGATTGCTGCATTCCAGAAAGTATCGCTACGCCAGATGGGTAGGGTGCGCTCTGCCGAAATGCCAGTCAGCCATTCTTGTATCTTGGCAATCGCAGGGATGCTGTTACGAATATTGAGTAAGGCTGGAAGGCCTGGAATGCGGCTGACCATCGGCGCATAGTGGGGCAAGTGCGCCACCAGGCGATCACGCAGTGTGTGACCATAGCGTTTTTTGTAATGGCTTAAATACTCCACTTTCATCTTCGCCATATCCACGCCCGTTGGGCACTCGCGGCGACAGGCTTTGCAGCTGACGCATAAATCCATGGCATCTTTTACTGCGGCAGTGGTGAGCGGATCTTCACCGGGCGCAGCATCAAGTTGCCCCGATACCGCAAGACGCAAGGTGTTGGCACGGCCACGGGTAAGGTGCTTTTCATCGCGGGTGACGCGGTAGCTGGGGCACATGGTACCGGCATCAAATTTACGGCAATGGCCGTTGTTATTGCACATCTCGACTGCTTTAGAGAAGCCATGTGCTGGGTCACCGCCACTACCAGGCGCACTTGTCTCTTCAGTGACCGGATTGTTTTGCACATTCCATGCCGACCAATCTAAATTGGTCTTGAGGGGAATGATTTTATATTCGGGCGGAAAGCGGAAATAACTCGAATCATCCATCTTTGGCGGATCAATGATTTTTCCGGGATTAAATAAATTATCGGGATCAAATGCGTGTTTGATCTCACGCAGGGCGTCGGTAATCTTCGGACCAAATTGCCAGCTAATCCATTCACCGCGGCACAGGCCATCACCATGCTCACCGCTGTACGCGCCTTTGTAGCGACGTACCAGTTCAGATGCTTCTTCAGCCATTGCCCGCATCTTCTGCGCGCCATCGCGGCGCATATCCAAGATCGGCCGGACATGCAAGGTGCCTACGGATGCGTGGGCATACCAGGTACCGCGTGAGCCGTATTTGGAAAAGACGTCGGTGAGTGCGCTGGTGTATTCAGCCAGGTTCTCGAGTGGTACAGCACAGTCCTCAATAAAGCTGACGGGCTTGCCATCGCCTTTAAGGCTCATCATGATGTTTAGACCTGCTTTACGAACTTCCCACAGATTTTTTTGCAGACCTGCATCCGGCATCGACACCACGCAATGGGGTAAACCTAAGTCGCTCATTAATTCATTGAGCGCTGCAACGCGCTCTACGAGTGGGGCATGCGCCTCACCGGAAAACTCCACGAGCAAGATGGCCTCTGGCGTTGGTCCTGCCGCATCAATCAGCGCGCTCTCAATGGTCTTTTTAAAGCTAGGGTTGTGCCGCGCCAAATCAATCATGGTGCGGTCCACCAACTCAACCGCGGTAGGACCTAGTTTGACGATGTGCTGTGCGCTATCCATGGCGCGGTAGAAGCTGGAGAAATTCACAATGCCGAGTACTTTGTGTTGCGGCAATGGCGATAACTTCAGTTGCAGTGATTTGAAATACGCGAGCGTGCCTTCACTGCCAACTAATAAGTGCGCTAAGTTAACGCTGCCGTCTGTGGTGTAGGGCAATTCGCTTTGCGGATGAAATACATCCAAGTTGTAGCCAGCAACTCGGCGCATGACTTTCGGAAACATCGCTTCAATTTCCGGTTGCAAGCGATTGGCTAAGCCTTTGACAAAATCACCGAGCTGTTTTGCGCTTCCAGTGCTGTGAGCATAGTTGCCAAATTGCGCGAGTTGGCCATCGGCCAGCCATGCATCGATGCCTAAGACGTTGTGCACCATATTGCCGTAGGCCAGGGATCGACTACCGCAGGAATTGTTTCCGGCCATGCCGCCAATCGTCGCTTGTGCACCGGTAGAAACGTCAACGGGGTACCAAAGGCCATATTTTTTTAGATTGGCGTTGAGGTGGTCTAAAACTAAACCGGGCTCGACTTCGGCAGTGGCTTTTTCGGGATCGACATGGAGGATCTTGCGAAAGGCTTTGCTGTTATCAATCACCAGCGCAACCCCAGTGGTTTGGCCGCATTGGCTCGTACCGCCACCGCGTGGCAATACCGGAATCGAATGCTCCCGTGCGACCGCTAAAGCCGTTTCGATGTCGGCCGCATCTTCGGGGATGACAACCCCAACCGGAAATTGCTGGTAAATCGATGCATCCGTAGCGTAGCGACCCCGATTTGGGGTGTCGGTTAGCACCTGCCCGCGAATGTGCTTTTGCAATTGGGAGCTGATTTCAGGGGGCAGGGCGGTTTTTGTTGGCATGGCTCAAGGTATGGGAAAATGGCAAATACATTCAGAATCGAGTGAAATTCTACAAAAGACCGACTATTTCAGCTTGATCCCCTGTTTTTTACAGATGTTTGATTTTACGTGGCAATTGGCTTTCTTTAAATTGACCTGTGTCGGATTGAGCAAGGGATTTTGAGCCACAACAGCGACCATTGCCGTATTCCACCCAATTCAGACCAAAACACCATTAGGAGACCACCATGTTGGCAAATAAACCTTACCTGACCCAAGCAAATGTTCAAGCCATTCTGGATGCTGCCAATGCCCATGCTGCCGAAAACAACTGGGCAGTGACGATTGCGGTTTGCGATGATGGCGGCCACGTGCTCGGTATGATTCGCCGCGATGGCTGTGCTCCCGTATCCGCTTACATTGCGCAAGAGAAAGCCCGTACGGCTGCAATGGGTAAGCGCGAGACTCGCGTATACGAAGAGATTATTAACAACGGTCGCACCTCCTTTTTATCCGCTCCCCATATTCAAGGGATGCTGGAGGGTGGGGTCAATATTGAAGTAAATGGATTTACCATCGGCGCAGTCGGCGTTTCCGGCGTGAAGTCTTCCGAAGATGCCAGCACTGCTAAGGCTGGGATCGCGGCCATTATTTAAGTTACCTTGACCAATACCACTG
>JBIPON010000097.1:0-6754 GCA_044379065.1 Polynucleobacter sp.
TAGCCTGCGCTTTGTACCGACTGCCATTTTGTCTAGGCAAGTGGCTGTATTGCGTGAAATTGAGGGGCATGCAGCACTGATCATCAATCTACCTGGACAACCAAAATCGATCCGGGAAATTCTGGAAGGTCTAAAAGATGCGGATGGGAAAATCCTGGCCGCTGGCATCTTTGCCTCCGTCCCCTATTGCATTGATCTGATTGGCGGTCCCTACATTGAGGCCAATCCCGACATCATCTCGGTCTTTAGACCGAAAAGTGCGATCAAGCCGCGGCCTTAGTCTGCGGTAGTCGGCGGGGGCGTCGCTGCAGTGATGTTGGGAATAAAAAAAGTATTGCGGTAATAACGCAACTCTTCAATTGATTCCTCGATATCGGCTAAAGCGGTATGGGCCTGCTTTTTGACAAAGCCCTTCATAATTTCAGGCTGCCAGCGGCGAGCCAACTCCTTAATGGTGGATACATCCACATTACGGTAATGAAAATATGCTTCTAACTTCGGCATGTAACGCGCCATAAAACGACGGTCTTGGCAAATGGAATTCCCACACATCGGTGAAATGCCAGCCTTAACGTACTGCTTTAAAAAAGCAATGCAAGCCTCTTCTACCGCATCTTCATTCAGTGTTGAAGCCTTGACGCGATCAATCAGACCGGATTTACCATGCGTGCCCTTGTTCCATGCATCCATACCATCGAGAACAGTATCGTCTTGATGAACCACCCAAACTGGGGCCGTGGCGATGGTGTTGAGATTGGCATCGGTCACGATCATCGCAATCTCTAAAATGCGATCACTGTCTGGTTTTAATCCAGACATCTCCATATCCAACCAAATTAAATGTTCGCCCGTAGAAATAATGTTCTTTCTATTGAATTAAAAAAGGGTACTTAAACCGCATGCTTGAAATTAGATTTTTTCATCGCGCAACCAATACCACTTATACAAAATATGCTGGCCTAAGCGTCTAAACGGCGCCAACAAAGCGGATTTAATGACGCCAAACAAATTGGGATACTCAAGCGGAGTCGAATAAATGGGCAAACTAAACACCGGGTTTCCAGCATCCTTGCCGGCAATCCGCTCCGCTAATCGCTTCCCTGCCCAGGTTGAAAAAGAGACCCCATTGCCACCATAACCGAGGGCGTACCACACCGCTCGATCAGGATCGGGTCTTACAATCCGCGGCATCATATCGTGGCTAACATCGACCCACCCCCACCAGGAGTAATCAATTGGTATGTTAGCAATAGCCGGAAACTTTCGAGCAATACCATCGGTTAACAACTTCAGATGGGCTGGACCCTCGGCATCACGCCCGCTCACCGCGCTCCGACTTCCAATTTGGAGGCGATTATCTTTTAACAGGCGGTAATAAAAACGCAAAGTACGTGTGTCGGTGATAAAAATATTGGATTTAAAGCCAGTTGCTGCAATTTCTTCTGGGCTAAGCGGCCTTGTCACCACTGAATTAGACAAGATGGGAAGAATTTTGTTTTTGAGGGTGGGCTCCACTTTTTGCTCGATATATCCCCCGGTACAAAAAGCCACACGCTTTGCACGCACTAAGCCCCCAGGGGTATGCAGGATATTCATTCCATGCTCAGTCTCGGATCGCAATACCGGAGAAGCGGTGTGAATGCGTACCCCCAAGGCACGGGCTTGGCGCATTAAACCAAAATTAAACTTTAGAGGGTGAATGCCCACGCCCTCTTTTTCGAGCAGAGCTCCGTGTGCATCATGATCATCGCAATAGCGCTCTTTGATTTCTTCGGGCGAGAGAATCGCGTTATCGTATCCAAAAATAGTGCGGCGAACCTCAGCCTCCCGCCGCAAGTAATCCATTTTTTCAGAGCGATGAGCGACATAAAGATGTCCACTATCGGTTGCCTCACAATCAAGCTCTTGCGTTAGTCCTCTGAAATTCTCAAAGCCGAGTCGTATTTCCGCATCCAAACGCTTGGCTGTATCCATACCCCATCGCTGTATCCACTGGGAACGACTTAAACGACCGCTGGCATTTTGACCTTGCCCCCCATTCCGACTGGAGCAGCCCCAAGCCACTTGATTCGCCTCTAAGATCACCGCCTTAATTCCATGTTCTTTTGCTAAATACAGTGCGGTCGATAATCCGGTCGCCCCCGATCCAACGATGACAACATCCACGTCCATATCAACCAAAACGGGTCCATCGTCTTCAGGCGGCTCACCCGCTGTAGCCACCCAATACGTCGGTGAATAAGCGGTATTCACACCAATAGACTCTCCAGTCAGGGGGTCATACTTCGGATCGTATTCTCTTTTTTGGGGGCTTACGTGTTTGTGCATGGCTTAATTGATTAAGAAATGATTTGCTTTCGAAAGACGTTCTTTTTGAAAATTTTGCCATCCCTGAACGTAAAAATATCGACGCCATTGGCCTCGAACTTGACGCCCTTGAGATCTGTTCCACTAAATCGCCATTCCGATACCCCATTGTCTCCGAAGACAAAATGGCTTGCGTCAAGCCATTGCGCATCCGGAAACTGAGTCCATGCCGATTCAAAGGCTTTTCTCACCTGTTCATGGCCAGTAAATCGATTTCCATAAACATGACCTCCTGCAGCCGTTTCAAAAATACAATCCGCCGTCATAAATGACATCAATGCATCAATATCATGTTTATTCCAAGCGGCTGAGAAATCTTCCAAGAACTTAATGTCGATTGTATTTTTCATGGTCTCCATTCATATAATCAAAAAGCGGTTACATTGCGTGCCTCTGTGGGCTTTGAGGTCTGAGTTTAGCTCAAACTCACGACCGGGTTTTATATAAATTACAATCGAATGATGCTATTTACAACCACTTTTGTATTGTTTTTTATTCTGAGTTTTGGCGTGCGCCACTGGCTTGCCCAGCGGCAAATTCGCCACGTTGCCGCCCATCGTGAAACGGTTCCGGCAGAGTTTGCTCAAAGCATTACTTTGGATGAGCATCAAAGGGCTGCCGACTACACCATCGCCAAGTTAAAGTTGGGTTTGCTGGAAAATGCATTCAGTGCGGTTGTGCTTATCGGCTTTACCCTATTGGGCGGCCTGGAATACCTCAATCAAGCCCTAACCGATCTGCTAGGTAATGGCATCGGTCAACAAATGGCATTACTTTGCTCGATCTTTTTGATTTCTGGGATTTTGGATTTACCCTTCACCTGGCATAAGCAGTTTGGGATTGAGGCGGCATATGGATTTAATCGCATGACCCCCACCCTTTTTGTTTTGGATATGGTCAAAGGCGTAGCGCTTGGATCGGTCTTAGGCTTGCCCTTGCTGTGGGTTATCTTGAGCCTAATGGCAGAAGCTGGTAGCCTTTGGTGGCTCTGGGCTTGGGCGGTATGGACTGTATTTAATGCACTACTGCTGTGGCTCTTTCCTACCTTTATTGCGCCCTTGTTTAATAAATTCAAAGCATTGGAAGAGGGTCCACTCAAAACCCAAATCGAAAGCCTACTTCAGCGCTGCGACTTCGCTAGCCAAGGCTTATTTGTGATGGATGGCAGTAAACGCAGCGCCCATGGCAATGCCTACTTCACTGGTATCGGCAAAGCAAAGCGCATTGTCTTTTTTGATACCCTGATTGAGAAACTAAATCCAGGTGAAGTCGAGGCCGTTCTGGCACATGAACTCGGACACTACAAACGCAATCACATTCGCAAGCGCTTATTGGTTTCGTTTGCGATGAGCTTTGTCATGCTTGCCCTGTTGGGTTGGGTCAGTACCCAAGCCTGGTTTTATATTGACCTAGGAGTTACACCGAGCTTAGAGGGCCATAACGGCGGCTTAGCGCTAGCGCTCTTTATGCTGGTCTCGCCGGTATTTGGGTTTTTCTTTACGCCCCTCAGTAGCCTTGCCTCTCGTAAGCACGAATACGAGGCTGATGGCTTTGCAGCGGAGAAGGCATCGGCGAGTGATTTAATTTCGGCCCTCGTCAAACTGTATCAAGATAACGCGTCGACCCTAACCCCCGATCCGATTTATACCGCGTTCTATAGCTCCCATCCGCCGGCACCGCTGCGCATCGCAAACCTGCAGCGCTTAAGCCAAGCCTAAACGGATTGCATGGAGCAATTTCAGGCCCTTCTCATCGCCTCATATGGTCGGCATTACCTCGCCGAACGAATAGCGCCCGATGGCTCGCATGGAGGGCCCTTCATTCAGGTCAGTACCCCAGCCAAACAGCACGTTGGCGCAGTCGGTGACTGCCTGCTTTTAGAAAGTACCTCGCCCGATCAGGCGCGCATCATTCAAATTGAAGAGCGGCGGAATCTGCTTTACCGTTCGGACGCCTTTAAGAGTAAGTTAATTGCATCCAATGTTGATCAAATCCTAGTCGTACTGGCAACTCAACCGGCATTCTCGCCCGACCTGCTTGGCCGTGCAGTGGTTGCTGCTGAAGCCCACGATATTGGGCTACACATCATTCTCAATAAATGCGATCTGCAGGATAGCCTACCGATGGCGCGCAAGCTCGTTGCACCCTATGCACGTATGGGATACCCGGTAACCGAGGTCTCGGCTAAGTTTGATCCCGTCTCCATGGCATCCTTGCAATCGGCCTTATGTGGAAAAGTATCGGCTTTGGTTGGTCAGTCGGGCATGGGCAAATCCACTTTACTCAATGCTTGGGTACCTGATGCTGCCGCAGTCACTCAAGAGTATTCGGTTCGACTCGATACCGGAAAGCACACCACTACGGCATGCCGCTACTACGATTTACCAGAATGGGGACGCGATCAGCAAGGTCGATTGGGGGCGCTGATTGACTCACCCGGCTTTCAGGAGTTTGGCTTGGCCCACCTGTCGGTGAGTGAGCTGCAACATGCTTTTCGTGAGTTTAAAACTGTATTGGGCCGGTGCCGCTTTCATAACTGTGCGCACTTGACTGAACCTGACTGTGCGATTCGAGATGCGGTTGATCAAAATCAGATTACTGTTGAACGGCTCAATTTATTTCGTCAGTTGCGCTCCGATTCCAAGACTGCAGACGCGCAGCTCCAAGGAATTACCCAAGCCAAAGAGCGATGGTCAACATCGCCAACAAAACCAAGCAAAAAATAACCGTGCGCCACACTAAGCCAATCGCAGAGCGCATGGTACGTTCACTTGGCTCCAGCCCTATCTCATAGACTGCCGATTCGCCTGCCTCCGCCATGCGCAGGGCTTCATCACTGTCTGGCTCGCTCAATGGCTCACCCAGGCGCACGCCCAACGCACCACTTCCGGCTGCGAGGATCACTCCGTTTAATGAATCACTCCACTTTTGCGTCAGATAGCGCCAAGCGTATACCGCACCCTCAAAATTACCCACAATGGCAAATGTCATCGCCGTCATGCGTGCTGGAACCCAATCCAACACATAAAAGAAATGGCGTGCTGCCTGACTCAAATGAAAGTCACCCAACTGCGTCCAGCGCTGCGATGCGGTATCCGCAAAGCGATACAGCACAACTCCAGCAGGGCCGATCGGCACCAGGAACCAAAAGAGGACACCAAGCACGTGGCGATGGGCGCCAATAATGGCCTTTTCCAATGCCAAGGAAATCACCTCAACCTCGCTCAAATGGCTAGTATCAAGCTCAGGCCCATACCACTGTGCCAAGGCCTCGCGAGCGGCTGGCAGGTCATGGTTTTGAATCGCAATGTGTACGGCAGTAAACGAATGGCTAAATTGCCGAAAACCAAAGAAGAGATAAACGATGACTATGTTCAGCACGAATGCCAAAATAGGATAGGTCAGCATGAATGCCACATGCAATACAAAAATAATCACCGTAGGCAATATGAAGGCAATCAAGCAAGCCATGCGCGCGCCTACTGCAGATGCACCCTGCTCTTTTTTTGCACCAAACTCCTTGGCAACCCAATCGAGCCAACTGGAGCTCATCCGCCGAACCCAATGGCTGGCAGTGACTGGCCGATATTGTTCAGCAATGAGGGCGAGAAGGATGGAGAAAAAACTCATAATTTTAAGAAATGATATAGGTTTCTGAGCATGCCAGCTGTGGCGCCCCAAATAAAGCGGTCTTGATAGGGCATGGCATAGAAGCGGCGACGGTCTTCGCCGCTCATCCAAACCCGAACCTGATGGTTGGCCGGATCCATCAAAAAGGAGAGCGGGACATCAAAAACGTCAGCAACCTCAAACGCATCGACTGGGTAGTGGGACTGTGGATCGACCAAGGCGACAACCGGCGTAACGCGATAACCCGATACCGTTAAGTATTCAGGCAAGGTGCCAATGACCTCCACGTGCCCGGATTCAAGGCCAATTTCTTCTTGGCTTTCGCGCAGCGCAGTGGCCCGCAAATCAACATCCCCCGCATCCATGCGGCCACCCGGAAAGCTAATTTGGCCGGCATGGTCATGCAAATGATCGGTGCGCTGGGTTAGCAAAATGGATAAGCCCTCGGGCTTTTTCAAAACCGGTACCAATACTGCCGCATCAGTTGTCATGCCTTTAGCAGATCGGGCACTAATAATGTCTACAGCCAAGGCATAGCGATTTTCATCGGTAATCTCCGGAGACCAGTCTAGGGTTTGCAAAAAACGGCTGCGCAAAGCATCGGCTAACAAGGCACTCTCCGCAATACGCGGATCAGTATCACAACGGCGCTCAATCGGCACAATCGTAGGATCAAAGCGGGATGGAGATGCAATGGCGGAGGGCATGGTTTATTTTAGGCGATCAAGCAGGGTGATACGCTTAAGAAAAAAGGCGA
>JBIPON010000098.1:0-6743 GCA_044379065.1 Polynucleobacter sp.
ATAGTCCTCTTTGTTTTGGGTGTCCATAGTCAACCTATTAGCTTCTTTTCTTCCCTCATAAACATATTCAACTCCTTAAGCATTGCTTTAACTTGGGAGCAGCCGCGTTTTTAGGCATTTTTACTGGATTTAATCTTCCCTTCGGGGTTTTTTATGTGGTTAGACACCAGCATCAATTTATATATATTGCTTAGCAGCAGCCCCCCCCTATCAAGACCAACTAGACAGAAATCTGGACAAGTGCTTGGACAACAAACTGGTGTTTTGGACAAGTTTTCGCTATATTGGACAACTAAGTGAATGCTGTCTTAGTTTCTGAAGTTGACTGCAGAGCTTTGATTTAAAAGGATGGGGCGGAACTTAATTGGCCTGCCCAGCACGATTCGAACGTGCGACCTACGCCTTAGAAGGGCGTTGCTCTATCCAGCTGAGCTATGGGCAGTATGCATTTCTAGGCCTTATTCTAATGGACAAGGTTTATAGTTTTGAGCCTTTTTTGGGGCTTTTAATTGATTTAATTTATGATCGTAGGGTTATTTCACTTAACCCATTAAAAGCCCTTAAGCCCACTATGAAGAACGTACAACGACTCCTTTTTGCCCTTTCCATGGTTTTTGCTATCAGTGCCAATGCACAAAGTATGGCTGAGGGCGGTGACGACAAATACAAGCCCAGTGTTGGCCAAGAAGGCAAGGATGTTATCTGGGTGCCCACTGGCGACGAATTGGTTACCAATATGTTGAAGATTGCCAAAGTCGGTCCATCCGATTTGGTCTATGACCTAGGTGCTGGTGATGGCAAGATTGCGATTGCAGCCGCAAAGCAATTTGGCGCAACAGCAGTTGGCATTGAATTTAATCCAGAAATGGCAGCACTCGGTCAGCGCAATGCCGAGCGTGCAGGCGTATCAAAGAAAGTGAAGATCATTCAGGGCGATATCTTTAAAGAGGACTTCTCCAAGGCGACGGTTGTCACCATGTATCTCCTTCCTGAGCTTAACCTGAAGCTGCGCCCTACTATCCTCAAAATGAAGCCTGGTACACGCGTTGTATCGCATGCCTTCACGATGGGCGATTGGGAAGCCGATGCCGAAATTGATAGTCCAGCCAAAGGTTATTTCTGGGTGGTGCCTGCCAACGTTGCTGGCGAATGGACTCTGACTAACTTTGATGCCCAAGGCCCCGCTACCTTAAGTCTTTCGCAGCACTACCAGCGCATTGGTGGCAGCGTGTTAATTGATCGCAGAAGCCAACCCCTGCTCAATGCCAAACTAACGGGTACTAAGCTGGAATTTAGCTACAAAGACCGCAATGGCAATTTCCGTACAGCGCAAGTAACCGTGAGTGGCAATACCTTAAAAGGTGACGATAAGGGCGGCTACGTTCAGAATGAATTTACCGGCGTACGCCGTTAAGTACTGCCCTGCGTATTTCAGCTTTCTAATCTAGCGCATGAATAACCCCGCCAACACGGTGCCGGAGCGCCTGCTCTCGCGCACCGGTGCAATCGCCATCATTGTTGGCATTGTGATTGGCGCGGGCATATTTAAGACCCCATCGATGGTGGCCGGCATTACCGGTGACATCGGCTGGATGATGAGCGTTTGGATCATCGGCTCAGTAATTTCTATGGCCGGTGCCCTATGCTATGCCGAGCTGGCAACCACCTACCCCCATGCCGGTGGCGACTATCACTTCTTACTCAAGGCCTATGGCAAAAATGCCTCGTTTTTATATGGCTGGGCTAAAGCAACGGTAATCAATACTGGCTCAATCGCTTTGCTCGCTTTTGTGTTCGGCGATTACATGACTAAGGTTTTGCCTTTAGGTGCTTACTCTTCCGTTATTTGGGCCCTATTGATTGTGATTGGTTTGACTCTGGTTAATCTGATCGGTATTCATGCGTCATCGAAAGTCCAAACCCTACTTACCGTATTAGAAGTGGCAGGCCTGCTGGCCATCATTGTGGCTGGATTCGGACTCATGGGCGCACCATTGCCTGCTGTGGAACATGCAGCCTTTTTCTCAAGCACCCCACCGCTGGGTTTGCTAGGCCTTGCCATGGTGTTTGTACTGCTCACCTTTGGCGGCTGGAATGAGTCTGCTTACATTTCGGCTGAGGTAAAGGGCGGCAGCAAGACAGTGGTCTACGTCATTGTCTTTAGTCTCTTACTCATCACCATTATTTACTTACTAGTCAATTGGGCCTTGATTAGCGGCCTTGGCATGCAGCAGCTGGCAAGCAGTAAAGCAGCGCCTGCCGATTTACTCGGACTAGCCTTTGGTCCAGTCGGTGAAAAACTCCTCGGCCTTTTTGTGGCGGTTGCTGCACTTACCAGCATTAATGCCACCATGATTGTGGGCGCACGCACCAACTTTGCCATGGGTGAAGATTGGTATGGCTTACGTTTTATGGGCCGCTGGGAAGCCAAGCGCGGATCGCCGAGTTTGGCGTATTTAGTGCAAGGCATTATCTGCGTTGCACTGGTTTGCTTTGGGGCCCTGCAGTCGGATGGCTTTGAGGCCATGGTGGAATTTACAGCCCCGGTTTTTTGGAGCTTCCTGTTACTCGTTGGAATCTCGGTATTTATTCTGCGTTTTAAGCATCCCCATACCAAGCGGGAATTTAGCGTTCCACTCTACCCCCTAACGCCGATGGTGTTTTGCGCTTCCTGCGCGTATTTGGCCTACTCGAGCTTTGCGTATGCGCACAGCAAAGGTGCAGTGACGATTTCGCTTTATGTGATGCTGGTGGGTGTGATTGCACTGCTGTTCTTGCGGGCTAAAAAAGCGGCTCAATAAGCAGGTATAGGTCGAACCTAAAACGCTATGCAAGATGGGAAGGAAAAGTGGTCGGAGTACAAGGATTCGAACCTTGGACCCCCTGCTCCCAAAGCAGGTGCGCTACCAGGCTGCGCTACACTCCGACGGAATCGCTATTTTACACAGTATTGGGCACTCTAGCCATTTCCTGTACCATTTGCCCCTATGAAAGCCTTTTTTGCCACTCAAATCCAGCGTCCTGCTCGGGCTTGTCTTGCAATTGCCTTCCTCACCATCAGTCTCTTGGGCACCCACTGGCTGGGCTATCAACACAGCATTGCTCACCCCCATACCGGTCAGTCTCAACTACCCCAGCTTGGTTTATCTGAATTAGCCCTTGAGCATGATGACTGCGATGCGCATCACCATGCAGAGGCGCCTCATGCAGACCACATTAATGCCAATTGTTTACTGTTTGATGCACTAACCTTAGCCGGTTTTGTTTCAAGCACTGGCATAGCTATCGCCGCTGTTCAAGCACTGGCGACCGAACCCATTATTTATAGCGCCGTTTTTAATACTGGCGCAGTCTTAAGTCACTACCAATCGCGCGCTCCACCGCAATCTCTCCAGTTGTAAACCCCCCTAAGCGGCAGCTATTTACTGCCATGTATTGTTTCGCCACTGCAGTGCAGTGGCGCAATTGGAGCTTTTTATGAAGATGAATTCTCGATCGCTTTTAGCGAAGCGAAATGCATTTGGCTTACTCAAATCAGTTAGCCTTACCGCCACCCTGACCGTCTCTTTCTCGGTGATTGCCTATGCCCAAAGCAGCAATAACCCCAATCTACAAATTGAAGCAACTGGCTCACAAGAAAGTAATACCAGCATCCTCACGCCAACCAAAATTTTGCAAGGCAATGAGCTCTTGGATAAGCTGGGTACCACTTTAGGAGCCACCATTGGTAATGAGCTGGGGGTATCCCAGACAGGTTATGGCACAGGTGCCTCACGACCTGTGATGCGTGGACTAGAAGGGGCGCGCGTACAGATCTTACAAAATGGTTTATCAGTGGGTGATGTCTCCGCCATCTCAGCAGATCATGCCGTTGCTAGCCCTGTTGCTAATGCGCGGCAGATTGAAATTCTGCGCGGGGCTGCGGCCTTAAAGTATGGCTCAGGGTCGAGCGGTGGCTTGGTGAACGTGATCAATGATCGCATTTTGACTAACTTACCAGAGCAAGCAACCGGAGCAGTGAATACCAGTTATGACACCGTCAGTAATGGCCGAGCTGCATCGGGCGTGATTGAGGGCTCAGTGGGATCAGTTGCAGTCCATGTCGATACAGCCATTAACAATAATCAGAATTACCGTATTCCAGGAAACTCCATTCAAGGTGGGCCGAATCAAGTCTGGGATATTGGTGGGCACCCATTTGAAGGGGCTCAAAACTACACTGGCAAATTACCCAATTCGTTTAACAATCAAAACAACCTGGGTGCTGGAGTCTCATATATTGGTAAGTCAAGCTATACCGGCATCTCGGTTGAGCGCATGAATAACAACTACGGCATTCCGACTGTGGAAGGCGGAATGATTGCACAATCACAAAATCGCTATGATTTTCAACATCAGACCCGCGATCCGTTTGATGGATTCTCCTCGCTCAAGTTCAGCGCCGCCAATAGCAATTACAACCATACGGAATTTGCTATCAGTCCAAATGATGGCGCATATACACCTGCGGCACTATGGAAAAACATGGCGAATGAATTTCGCCTAGACCTTGCGCATAAATCATTTATGGGGTGGAAAGGAAACATTGGCGCCCAAGTGACGCGTTCATCGCTTGAGGCCACTAATATCGAAAGCGGCAACTTCGCCATCCTTCCTGCAACAAAAACGAACTCGAATGCGCTCTTTTGGATTGAGGAGGGGCGCTGGGGCGCGCTCCAAGGTAATTTAGGACTGCGGTACGACTTGGTGTCGCAAAACCCCAACCAAGCCCAAGCTAACCAACTTGTAGATCCAGGCATAGCCCCTGTTCCGCCCAGCCTTCCTGCAATACCCAATCTAGAGAATCGCAACTTTAATCTTTTATCCTATTCTGCAGGTGGGTTGTGGAACTTTGCTAAGGGCTATGGCACGGGTTTGTCGTATACCGTGTCGCAGCGAGCACCGAGCGCAGCAGAATTGTATTCCTACGGTATTCATGAAGCGACAGCTACTTTTGCCGTGGGTAACTCTAATCTCAGTAAAGAAACCTCCCACAATTTAGAGCTGAATCTTCAAAAGACCATGGGCAAAGCGCGCGGTAAGGTGAATGTCTACGTGAATAAGTTCAATAACTACATTTATGGCTTTTACACTGGACAAGTAGAGCCGGATGAAGACTTCAGAGTAGTGCAATCCCAACAAGCAGCCGCTACTATCAAGGGCGCTGAAGCAGAATTAACCTATAACTGGGGGAATGTGGGCAGTGGCGCCCGTTTGTTTGCGGATGCCTCCCAGGGGACGTTTGATGCGGGTGGCAATTTACCTTTGCAACCAGCCCCTCGTGTCGGACTTCAGCTGGCTCAGCAGAAAAACAAGTGGTTAGCGAATGCCAGCTATACCTATAGCTTTGAGCAGAATCGATTGGCTTCTTGGGAAGTAGGTCCTACGCCAAGCTATAACTTACTGAATGCCGGTTTGTCGTATACCGAGAAGGTCAATAGGATCAGCTGGACGGGATACCTTAACTTGCGTAACTTGCTCAACGAGCAAATCCGTTTTGCTACTACTCCAATGGCAGTCCGTTTGTATGCACCCCAACCCGGTCGCAGTCTAATGGTGGGGGTGCGCGCCACCTTCTAACGACTCTCAGACAGTTGCGCAGCAATCAGGCTCTGGCTCAGTTCGGCCAGGGCCTTTCTATCTTTGAGCGCAGGTAGTTTTTCGCTAATACTAATCTGGGCGCAAATAGACGGGCTGCAAATCAGACTCCACATCGAGTCTACCAAGCCCATATCGCCAATAAAGGCGGGGGCGGTCGTTTTTTTACCTGTCTGCAAATCAAAATACTGAATTGCAAGAACGTACACTGGTGCGCTAGCAACAATAGCCGCCTCAAATAAGTTTGATTTAAAGGGAGCTACTTGCTTACCGTCAGTTGAGGTGCCTTCTGGAAAGATACAAATGGGTTTTTGATTCAGTTGACTGGCTATCTCCTGCACCATATTGCGAATGCTATTGGGCTTACCCCGCTCAATAAAGAGAGTGCCGAGCTGTTTAGCCATCCAGCCAAAAATGGGCCAACTCGCCACTTCGGATTTGGCGACAAAATAATGGGGTTTGAATGCATTGATTACATGAATATCAATCCACGAGATGTGATTGGCTGCCATTAGGTAGTGGGCGTCTTCTAAGTGCTCTGCCCCAATAACGCTTAGGCGCATCTGAAAGATGCCGAGCAACTGCTTGCACCATTTACGAATCGATTGATGCTGCTGCTCTACTTTAAGCCAGGGAAAGACCAGCAGCAAAATGAAACAGCCTTTGAAGACCTGCCCGATGATGCGCAGTATGGTGAGAAAACGGCCAAAGATCATATTCTATAAGAGCAATGCAACTGGGTTAAAGGATTAGGAATGCAATCAGAATACTAATCTAGTAAGTCATAAAAATGACATGAAATTGTCATGAAGGCTACACATAGCAATGGCTTAATACACTTCAATGACGCACTACCGAGCCATCTGGATTTCAGACGTGCACCTGGGTACTTCCGGTTGCCAGGCCAACTACCTCCTCGATTTCTTGAAGCACAACGAAGCCGATACCTATTACTTAGTTGGTGACATTATCGATGGCTGGCGTCTCAAGAAATCCTTCTATTGGCCACAAACACACAACGACGTGGTCCAAAAATTACTGCGTAAGGCCCGAAAAGGCGCTAGCGTGTATTTCATTCCTGGCAATCACGATGAAAGCGCGCGCCA
>JBIPON010000099.1:0-6730 GCA_044379065.1 Polynucleobacter sp.
TGCATTTTCCACATCGTTGAATGCGTTTAATGCCACTTTGCCGTAATTAGCAATAGCTGCTTGTGCTTCCGCATTTTGATAGGCAATTTGGGCCTCGATGGCACCACCTTGAAAGAGGGGGATAAATACATTTGCACCCGTGCCCAGACTTGTACTTGGACCTCTGGTTAAAGCAAAGACTTCGCTATTAATGTAGCCAAATCCAGCCGTTAGGCTAATTTTAGGTAGGCGCGCTAAGCGCTTTTCTTCCGTGGCATAAAAGGCGCTATTCACCCGTGCTTCGGCAGCAATGATGTCGGGTCTGCGCTCCAATAGATCAGTTGGCAACCCTGGGGCCACTGGCGCGGGCAATTGAGGTAGACGCGTTGTATTTAACGGTTTTGCATCGGGGTATCGACCAAGCAATACCTCGACGGCACGCAAGGCTTGATCTCGGGCGAGTGCGGTACTGAGCGCGAGCTCTTTCGCTTGCGAGGCGCTGAGTTTACTAGCGGAAACATCGGCTTGGGAAGATGCACCAATCTTTTCGCGAATCGCAGTCAGATCGGCAACCGTTTGAGCTGCGGCTGCACTTTCATCCGTAAGGCGGGCTTGCTCTTGGAGGACTCTGGCGAGCCAAGCAGTTTTCGTTAATGTCGCAATTAACGATAAGCGCGCTGCATCTTGATCTGCATTAATGGATCGAGCATTTTGATTTGCGCCTGCAATCGAGGTACGCACACGGCCCCACAAGTCAAGCTCCCAACCGGCGCCAATGTAATAGCCGGTTAGCCCGGTTCCGCTGGAGCCCACTTTTCCGCCGGTATTGCCAAATGCATTTACGCCCGGATACTGGGCGCCACTGGCAGCATTTATCAAGGATTCTGCCTGCAATCGCCTCGCTGCAATTACTTGAATATCGGGGCTATTGCGTAGGGCTTCAGCGATCAGTTGATTGAGCTCTTCGTCTTGAAACTGTTTAAGCCATGCGTCATCGACTTTGACATGGTTTGCAGGGCTAGCGCTTTGCTTACGCTGCATGGCAAATTGATCGGGCACTTTTACGGCCGGCAGTGCTTTGCTTCTGAGATCCTCGCCCTGTATCGGCGGCTTGATGGCACAGCTGGTCAATAGCAGGCCGCTGATCAGAGCCAATATTGCCAATGGCAGGCGAAGGCGGGATGAATTGAAACGGATGAGCATGCGTTTAATGGAGCTTTGGAATGATGTAGTTCAGTTTTGTACTGACCCGCAACATGACCTTGCGAATAATGTGCAAGAACGCGAGGTGGTCGGTATAGACCGCTCCATCGCCAACCGCACCTGCAGGCAGAAGCAATTGATTGTTGCTGTCATCCAAGCTAAGCTTCACTGCAAACCGATTGGCAGTAATCTCACGAACACCGGTATTGGGTAGATTGCCGCTAACGCCGAGCTGGCCTTGGCCTTCAGCCAAAATCACGGACTCTACTTTTGCTTTCAGAATTTGACCGGGTAAGCTCGGTATATAAAACTCCGCCTCATTGCCAACTGCAATTTGGTGCAATTCATTTTGATTGAATAGCGCATAGATCTGGGGCGTATCTTCCAAAAAGGTCATGACCGATGCGATCGGGAATGCGGCAACATAGGCCCCTGGTCTGAGCTGAACATGCACTACGGTGCCATCACTGGGAGCAAGCATCGTGGTTTGTGCCAAGTCGTATTCAGCGCTGATCAGCTGTTCTTTGAGTTCTGCATAATCTGCCTCGGCTTTTTCAAGGTCAAATCGATTGCCAGCACCGCTTTGTACTAAGGCCTGATTTTCAGCTAAACGTAGTTTGGCTAAATTCAGTTTCGCTCTGACTGCATTGGCGGTGGCTTGGTATTGGGTGGAATCAATCTTAAAAAGAACATCCCCCTTTTTAACCTGCTGATTAATCTTGACGGGGACTTCGACAACGCGTCCCTTGACCTGGCTCACGATGCCAATTGAATTGCGCACAACCAAGACATTGCTCGATGAAGGGGAAAATACATTGAGTAGCAGAATCAAGGTAATCATTCCGACTACCGGAATCGTAAAAACAATGACCTTGGATACGGTGTTCCATGGCAGCAGTTTGAATTTAAAAAAGATTAACCAAACAATGCATGCGTACAGGCCAAGAATGATGGCTTCCATGATTATTTCTCGCTACCATTGTTATCCGCATCGTCGAGCGGTTTGTACTTATCGGTGCCGTAAGCCAGCTTGTACATCGTTGGTTTGGTATAGGCCCATAAATATGCAAACGGCCAAAGTAGGCCGCCAAAGAACAAAGAGAGAACGCACAGGGCATGAATGGCATCACGTTGCGGATGTTGGCGCTTCTTTGCAACAGTATCTGGCCAAATGTGTACAAACCAAAATAATGCAATTGCACCTACCGGAATCACAATCAGTACAACCCACGAAATAATATTAGCAACCCCATCAATTAAATCGGGCGGCAAAAATGAGGCGTGAGTCAATGTGGGCAAAAGTAATGCGATGCCAATAGATAGTTTTAAAGCAATGGATGACATTGAAATCCGCTCCTTGAACTGAAAAGCCTGAGCTTGTTTACAGAAACTCGTTTGCGTAATCATATAAGACTAGGTATTAGGGTAGTGCAAAAATCAGGATATAGCCATTGACCCAAAGGCTAGGGGTTCATTCTTTAAATTAGTCGGAGAAGGTAACGACGTGGTCTGCGCCCAAACGGATGCCAATTTTCTCGCCAATGTGGTGGTCGTGGTGGCTGGGGACATAGGCAAATACTTCTTGGCCTGAGCTGAGTTTTAAGGTGTACAGAAAATCAGCGCCCCGAAAGGTCTTGCGAATTACTTCAGCCAATAATGGACTCGCATCATCGTGCTGAATATCGTCGGCACGCAGCAGCACATCCACTATTCTGCCAATCGGATCGTGGTGATCATTGTCTAATTTGAGTTTGCCGAGCTCGATTTCAACCATGGCATTGTCTTGTATCGCGCCCTTTACAAATACCCCGCGACCAATAAAGTCGGCTACATAGCGGTTGACGGGCTGATGATACAAATCATAGGGCGTATCCCATTGCACAATATTGCCATCATTCATCACACCGATGTGATCGGCAATCGCGAATGCCTCAAATTGATCGTGGGTTACCAATAGTGCAGTGACCCCATTGTTTTTTAAGATGTCACGCATTTCAGAAGCAAGGCGCTCGCGCAAATCAACATCGAGGCTGGAGAAGGGCTCGTCTAGCAGAATTAAGTCGGGTTCTGGGGCCATTGCTCGAGCCAATGCAACCCGTTGCTGCTGGCCACCGCTGAGTTCATGTGGATAAGCTTGGCTTTTATTAGCCAGTGACACCTTCCCGAGCCAATCGATTGCAACCGCGCGACGCTGATTTACGGGAAGGGCGCCAAGACCAAACATCACATTCTCAATCACCGATAAATGGGGAAACAGGGCGAAATCCTGAAAGACCATACCCACCCGGCGCTGACTGGGGGCTAGGTTCACTGTTGGGGAGCTAACCACCTTGTCATGCAACTTAATTTGCCCATGCTGTAGGGGCTCAAAGCCACAGATAGCCCTTAAAACCGTTGACTTACCGCAACCCGACGGCCCCAATAGGCAGGCAATGCCGCCCGGCTCAAGCTGAAGATTAAGGTCGTGCACGATGCGCATCCAGCCCTTGCCGTCCGGTTTGGGATAGGCAATTTCAACTTCTTCCAGCGAAAGTAGGGGTTGAGTTGAATTCATCCCTATAATTTTCGCATTAACCGGTTACATTCACCGGAATCACTGTATTAGCCCTTACGATCGCCCCCGAAATGAGTCGAATTGTTGTTCTGATCGCACTATTGCTCTCCTTGCCATTGCTTGGCTTGGGCGTTCCTTTTCTATTTCCGGAGAGCATTCCGGGAGCCGCCACTATCGAGGGCCAAGGAACCTTAGCCCACCTATGGGAATTTGTACTCGGCGACTATTTGATATCCACGGTTATCTTGCTTTTAGGCGTGGCATTTGGCGTCTTTGTTTTGGGGGTAGGTAACGCGTGGTTAGTAGCCAATTACCAGTTCCCTGGTAAGCGTATTTTTGAGTGGGCTTTAATTTTGCCCCTCGCAGTGCCCACCTATGTCATGGCCTACTTGTTCGTCGATATGCTGGATTTTTCTGGCCCAGTGCAATCCGGACTGCGGCAAGTTTTAGGACTAGAGCGTTTGTGGTTTTTCCCGGACCCCAGATCGTTGGGCGGTGCCATTTGGACGTTTTCGTTTTGTCTTTTTCCTTATGTTTATTTGATCGCACGCACTGCATTTTTGGATCGCAGTGGGCGCCTTGCTGAAGTTGCTGAAACCCTGGGCTATAGTGGCTTTCAGGCTTTTTATAAACTGGTTCTCCCGATGGCACGCCCTGCCATTTTTGCGGGCATGGCACTGGCCTTAATGGAGGTCTTGGCCGATTACGGTGCGGTATCGTATTTCGGCGTACAAACCTTTGCTACTGGGATTTTTCGTGCATGGCTCTCCTTTGGCGATCGATTGGCTGCGGTGCAGCTCTCACTGGGCTTATTGGCCTTCGTCTTTCTTATTTTTTATATTGAGCAGCACAATCGGGCGCGTCTCCGTTACGCCGTATCGGGCAGCGTGCCGCGTGCAACCATCGCAAAAAAATTGAGCGGCAAAAAAGCATTGTTTGCTTTTGCGGTTTGTGGCCTTACGGTTTTGTGTTCTTTTGTATTGCCAGTATTGGGCTTGCTGCAATTACAGTGGGAGCAGGGCATTACGATCGATGCGCGTTACACCGCCTGGCTTGGTAACTCCATCTGGTTGGCGAGCGTGACAGCGCTTATTTCAGTTGTTTGTGCACTCTTTCTAGCTTACTTTGCTAGGGCTTCTAAGAGCGCCATGATGCATACCGTCAATCGCCTGTTAGGCCTAGGCTACGCTTTACCTGGTGCAGTATTGGCCGTCGGCATCCTCTCTTTGCTTGGCCTAATTGACTCGGCATGGATTATGTCGGCAACAGTATGGGTGTTAATTTATGCTTACCTGATTCGTTTTCTATCTTCCAGCTTACAAAGTGTCGAGACAGGGCTATCGCGCATTACCCCAGCGATGGATGGTACGGCTTCTTTATTAGGGGCATCGCAATGGCAAACTATGACGCAAATTCATTTGCCTTTGCTCAAGCGCAGTTTGCTGACCGCAGGCCTCTTTGTTTTTGTCGACGTGATGAAAGAATTGCCAGCGACCTTGCTATTGCGGCCATTTAACTTTGATACCTTAGCGGTAGCCACCTACCAATTGGCGGCAGATGAGCGTTTATCGGAGCTCGCTTTGCCGTCCCTTACGATTGTCTTAGCAGGCCTGATTCCAGTGATCGTTCTGTCGCAGGCTATGTCGAAGCCACGGGCGTATTAGCCCCGACCAACATACGGCATATTGGTTGCCATAATCGTCATGAATTGAATATTGCTTTCCAGTGGAAGCTGGGCCATGTGCAATACAGCTTGGCCAACATGATCTACATCCATGCGCGGCTCGACCTTAATTGAGCCATCGGCTTGCATAATTCCAGCAGCCATTCTTTCAGTCATCTCAGTAGCAGCATTACCAATATCGATTTGGCCGCAGGCAATATTAAATGGGCGGCCATCTAATGAGATTGATTTCGTTAAGCCGGTAATGGCATGCTTTGTCGCAGTGTAGGGCGCCGTCATCGGGCGCGGTGCATGCGCAGAAATCGAACCATTGTTGATGATGCGACCACCTTGGGGGGTCTGCGCTTTCATCATACGGATGGCCTCTTGCGAGCACAAAAAGGTGCCGCATAAATTACTGTTGACGGCATTCATCCATTGTTCGTAGCTAAGCTCTTCCATCGGAATAGCCGGGGCGCCGGTACCAGCGTTATTAAAGAGAACGTCAATGCGCCCCCATTTGGCTTTTAAGGCGCTGAAGAGATTTTTTACATCCTCGGGTTTGCCCACGTCGCAGGTCACGGCAAGGCAATTACTATCATTACCACCGATTAATTGAATGGCACTCTGCAGAGCATCAAGCCTGCGCCCGGTGAGGACAACACAGTAACCACCGCCGAGCAGGGCTTTAGCAGCGGCTCGGCCAATACCGCTACCGGCACCGGTTACGAGGGCTACGCGCAGGGGAGATGTATTCATGGACTACCTTCTGATTGGATGGGTTCGTGAATTGCTATCTTAGCGTGAAAATAGCAGACGCCCTCAGAGGCAGGGCATAATCCAAAAAAACACCACCTATGATCATGAACCGCATTCAAGGACTCCGCTACAACCCATATGCCTTATTGGCATTGTTGGCGCTGCTTATCGTGTTTGTATTTGGTGTCTTGTGGACGCTTATTCCGGCTCCGCCCAAGTCGATTGCGATAGCTACTGGATTTCAGGATGGTTTGTATTACCGCTTTGGCGAACGGATGCAATCCTCTTTGAAAAAAGAAGGGGTCGAACTTCAGGTGCTCAAGACTGGCGGCTCGCAAGATAATCTAGCTTTGTTAGCCGATCCCAAATCGGGTGTGGACTTGGCGATGATTCAGGGTGGCGTTGCCGATGTGTCGCAATACCCTCATTTTGTATCCATCGCCGGGATGTTTTATGAGCCGGTATGGGTTTTTTATCGCGAGTCTAGTTTTAAGGGGGCTCCAGACGGACTGACCCTGCTCACTCAACTCAAAGGCAAGCGGGTATCGATTGGTAATCCAGGAAGCGGGACT
>JBIPON010000233.1:0-2871 GCA_044379065.1 Polynucleobacter sp.
GGCATCGAAGGCACGAGCCTCGACGAAGGCCAACTCGGCAACCTCCAAGAGGGCGTCGACACGATCCACGCCGAGTTCAAGGAAGCCGTGAACATGAAGCGCAAGATGGTGAAGGCCGAGGCCATGGAAGGCCAGACCTTCTCCGGCAAGCAGGCCGCCGCCCAGGGCTTGGTCACGGGCTTGGCTGACTCTTTCAACGACGCCCTGCGTTCGTTCTAATTCCATTCCTAGCAAACATAAGATGACCATCGAAGAACAGCTGCTCGCCGCCACCGCCGCCGTCTCTGGCCTCACCGCCGAACGCGACGACCTCCGCACCACTGTCGAGAAGATGACGGTCGGCGTCTCTGCCGAACTCGAAAGCCTCAAGGTCGAAGCCGCGTCCAAGGACGCCAAGCTCGCCGAACTGACCGCCGCCCTCGAAGTGGCCGTCAAGGAGTCCGAGTCCTTCAAGGCCCTCGTCGCCGAGCACGAAGCCAGCAAGGTCAGCGCCTCCAAGGAAGCCGCCAAGATCGTGGCCTCCGTCGGCGTCTCCCCGGTCGAACTCAGCCCTGCGGATGGCAAGCCCACCGCCGAAGCCGTCGACCACCTCGCCACCTTCATGTCCCTGGCGGTCGGCTCCAAAGAGCGCAACGAATACTTCGCCGCTCATAAGCACGCCATCATCAAGGCCTGCATCTAATTTCCCTCAACCCTCACCCTATCCTAACACATCATGGCTAACTCCATCGCAGTCGCTCCCAGCATCCTCGCTGAAAGCGTCATCGCTTCCCTCAAGGGCAAGCTCCCGGCCCTCCGCGCCTTCTCGTCCGTCTTCACCGCTGCCGAATCCGGCGCTGGCAAGACGGTCCAGGTTCCGCTGATCGGCACCTCCACCGCCACCGAGTTCTCCACCGGCGGCTACCTCACCCAGGACGACGCGACGATCACCGCCGCCAACGTCACCCTCAAGCACTTCAAGGTGTCGAGCCGCTTCTCGCCCCTCGACGTCAAGATGTATGGCGCCCAGTTCCTCTCGAACGCCTTCGTTCCGACCGCCGCCAACGCCCTCGCTGAAAAGTGCCTCGCCGAAATCGGCGCGCTCATCACCGTCGCGAACTTCGCTTCTGGCACGAACACCGGCGCTGGCCTGACCTACGCTGAAGTCGTCGCCTCCAAGGGCGTGCTCGACGCCGCCAAGGCCGCTGAGCCCCGCGCGTTCATCCTGAACCCGACCTACGCTAACGGCCTTCTCGCCGACGCCACCATCATCGGTAACTCCGTCCTCGGTGCTGGCATCCTGACCTCCGGCCAGATCGGCACCCTCGCTGGCGCCTCGGTCTACCAGTGGAACAGCCTCCCTGCCAACGCGGAAAGCCTCGCTGGCTTCTCGTGCGGCGCTGACGCCATCGCTGTCGCTTCGGCCCTCCCGATGTCCGAAATCCCGGGCTTCGAAGTCGCCAACGCTGTCGACGCCGACACCGGCCTCGGCGTCCAGGTCCTCATGGGCCAGGAGCAGAGCGGTTACTACAACGTCACCGCCACGCTGCTCTTCGGTGCCGCTGTCGGTCGCGCGACCTCGCTCAACCGCCTCACCACGGCCTAATCAGCCGCCGCAAGGCAAACAAACGAGGCTCCCAGCAATGGGGGCCTTTTTTGTGCCCCCTACCAATCCGGGCAAGTATAGGATGAGCCTCTACGGAACCGAGTTTCTCAACGACGCCAAAGAGATGGTGGCGGACTTCGGCGTGGCCGGGTCGGCCAACTCTGGGGCCATCACCTTTTCCTGCCTCATCTCCGACCCCGCCGTCTCGACCGTGCTCGAAGCAGGGGGGTATATGGAGCGGACCCAGTACTCGGTCAGGCTCCCCGCTGTAACGGCCTCCTGGACGAAGCCAGACGGGTCTATGGGGGCATCGGCGGCCCTACTGTCGGCAGGGGTGCCCATCGCCAGCCTTGGCCAGGGGAAGAAGATCGTGGCCGGCGGGAAGACCGTCCGCATCACGACCCAGACCTACAAGCCCGGGTCGGCATGGATCACGCTCGTCGTCATCGACGATAACCAGTAACTCCTGTGGTCACCGTAAGCATTACGCCTGACTCCCAGGCTAAGTTTCTTGCGGCCCTCAAGCGCTTTGCCAAGAAGACCGGGCAAACCCTACGCGACGCCTGCCTAGAACAAGCTGCGCTGGCCTGCCAAGACGCGGCCACATTTACGCCCCCGCTGGCCAAGGGTGGCGGCAAGGGGCTATCCAAGGCCGCCGAGATGGCTGGCGAAAACGCCGTAGCCGGTGACATCAAGAAGATGTTTGTCTCGGCTAATGACCGCTACTCAAGGAATGCGGCCAACGTCTTGGCCACTAACCTTGCTTACGCCACTAGGAATAACGACATCGGGATGTTCAACAAGCTGATCGGTGGCGGGTCTATGAAAGCGCTCAAAAGCCTTTCTCCAATCTTGCAGAGGATAGCCAATGACCAGGACTATGACCGGGCGTTCAAGAAGGCTAAGAACTATCTGAACCGAGCCGAAATCGTCCTAAGCGATTACGGAACCATCGGGTTTGTCTTCAATATCCGGCCGGTCCATAATCAAATCAAAGGCAAGTTTGGAGGCCGCATCAAAAAGAATGTCCGACCAGTCAAAAAGAAGCTGCTCGTCGAGACCACTGCCGAACTCAAGGATTACATCCGCGAACGCCAGGAGATGGTCGGCCGCATCAAGTCTGGGTGGGCCTCCGCCCTTCGCTCCCTGCCTAAGCCTGTCATCAATGGCATCCCCAAGAACTTCGGCGTCGACCTGCTTAGCGTTGCTTGGATCAACAAGCACACCGGCGTCCAGGGAAAGAACACCGTATCGGCGACCGAAAAGAACGTCGACGTCAGCGTCAC
>JBIPON010000100.1:0-6587 GCA_044379065.1 Polynucleobacter sp.
GTCAGCAATGCAACCTGTACTTCTGGACTACCCGTGTCGTTTGCGCTACGCGCGTTGTCTTTGACGATTTCCGCCGTTTTGATATCAGCAACTGCCATTTTCTACTCCTAACTTGCGAACACAAGAGCTTTCACCCTAAATTGTGTCGTGCGATTAATTAAACAAATAAATACAAAAAAGCTTTATAAATCAAAGCCCTCGAATTGTAGCAGAGATCCGAGGGCAAACGGGGCAATTTTCATCGCCCCAAAACTAAGCCATTAAATATAATTCCAATAAAAACAATAGCTTAGGTATATTTTAGGGCGCAGGGCTTGGTTTAAGGCGCCATTTGGGCATTCAACTTCGCCTGCCGTGGATCATGCAGCTTATTCAGGGCCGATAAGTAGGCCTTAGCCGAAGCGGCGATGATGTCGGGGTCCGTACCAACGCCGTTCACAATCCGCCCGCCTTTAGCTAGGCGTACCGTGACCTCGCCTTGGGACTGAGTGCCCGACGTAATGGCATTGACGGAGTAAAGCAATTGCTCCGCCCCGCTTTTCGCCATCGCTTCAATGGCATTCAGACTGGCATCCACCGGTCCATTGCCTTCGGCCTCGGACGTCATCTTCTCGCCGCCCATGTGAAAGACCACCTGAGAGCTGGGACGCTTGCCGGTTTCAGAGTGCTGACTCAAGGAAACAAAGCGATAAAACTCGCTCTCTTCCGCCGAGGCAGAACCGCTGGTAATAGAAATAATGTCCTCATCAAAGATTTCCGACTTTTGGTCTGCTAATGCTTTAAAGCGCGAGAATGCATCGTTCAGCTCTTCCTCGGTCTCGACCGTGATCCCCAGTTCCTGCAAGCGCTGCTTAAAAGCGTTCCGGCCCGATAACTTACCGAGCACAATTTTATTTGCGGACCAGCCGACATCTTCGGCGCGCATGATTTCATAGGTATCGCGGGCCTTCAGAACCCCGTCCTGATGAATGCCAGATGCGTGGGCAAACGCATTGGCGCCCACTACTGCTTTATTAGGCTGCACCACAAAACCGGTGATTTGCGAAACCAACTTCGACGCCGGCACGATTTGCGTCGCATCAATGCCCACGCTTAAATCAAAATAATCCTTGCGGGTACGCAGCGCCATCACAATCTCTTCGAGGGCAGTATTGCCGGCACGCTCACCTAGACCGTTGATGGTGCACTCCACTTGCCGCGCCCCACCAATCTTCACGCCGGCCAAGGAGTTGGCTACGCCCATGCCCAAATCGTTGTGGCAATGGACCGACCAAATGGCTTTATCCGAATTCGGAATGCGGGTACGCAAGGTGTGGATGAACTCACCGTAGAGCTCAGGAACCGCATAGCCAACGGTATCTGGCACGTTAATGGTGGTTGCGCCTTCTGCAATCACGGCTTCGAGTACGCGGCATAAAAAATCCACTTCCGAGCGATAACCGTCTTCGGGCGAGAACTCAATATCGGCCGCTAAATTACGGGCAAAGCGAATGGATTTTTTGGCCTGCTCAAACACTTGATCAGGCGTCATACGCAACTTCTTTTCCATGTGTAATGCGCTGGTTGCCAAAAAAACATGGATGCGTTTTGCATTGGCTGCCTTAAGGGCATCCGATGCGCGGGTAATGTCGTTTTCATTGGCGCGGGCCAAAGAACACACAATCGAATCCTTCACTGCAGCCGCTACCGCTGAAATGGCATCAAAGTCACCTTCGGAGCTGGCGGCAAAGCCGGCTTCAATCACGTCCACCTTCAGGCGCTCGAGTTGACGGGCAATACGAACCTTCTCATCTTTGGTCATGGATGCCCCTGGCGATTGTTCGCCATCGCGCAAGGTGGTGTCAAAAATAATTAATTTATCGGTCATCACTGCTCTCCAATCCACTGCAATCATTTAAAAAGGGTATGCCAATACTGCTACTGCAAAATCCAAAACAAAAACCCCAGCAAATTTGCTGGGGCCGGTAAGTCTGCTTGATGATTTACTGCACTTGCATCACCTAAGCGTTACCCGCCCCGAGCCGAAGGCTCAGTGCTAGAAGAAGTAGCTCAATTGCGTGCTGTTTATTAGTTACCATGAATCTAATATACCTTAAATACCTATTTAGGTCAGCTTACGACCGCTAAGCCGTTCCCAGCCCCAAATCACGTAACCTGAAATGGCATAAATCACGAAGATACCGAACAAGGTTAAGGGCGGATTGGACGAAATCAGAACAAAGGTCAAAATCATCAAGACCATGACGCCGAAAGGAACGCGGTAACGGATATCCAAGGCCTTGCCACTATAAAAACGGGCATTAGAGACCATGGTCAAGCCCGCATAAATGGTGATGAAAAAGGTAACCCATGGAATTGCGCTGTCACGCACAGGTAACTTATTGTCGGCAGCAAGCCAAATAAATCCGGCGATTAATGCGCCTGCCGCTGGGCTGGGTAAGCCTTGAAAGAACTTTTTATCGACGACGCCCGTATTGATGTTGAAACGCGCCAAACGCAAGGCAGCGCCTGCGCAATAGGTGAATGCAGCCAACCAGCCCCATTTACCAAAATCCTTGAGCACCCACTCGTAAGCAACCAATGCAGGAGCAACGCCGAAGGACACCATGTCGGCCAAGGAATCGTATTGCTCGCCAAATGCGCTTTGGGTATTAGTCATCCGCGCAATCCGGCCGTCCATGCCATCTAAGACCAAGGATGCAAAGATAGCGATTGCCGCCGCTTCAAACTGATGATTCATGGCCTGAACGATGGCAAAGAAGCCGCAAAAAAGGGCCGCCGTTGTAAACGCATTGGGTAATAGATAAATGCCCTTGTTGCGGGCACGGGGCTTATCTACTTCAAATTCCTCGACCTCAAAATCAACGGAGTCATCAGACTGGTCCTGTGCATCAGCGCGATTACGCCCGCGTGCAATACGTGAGCGATCAAGGCGATTACGACGACGAAATGGAGTCAATGCGCTTCCTATTTACTGAAGTAAATCAGGTGAATCAATCAAGACCCGGTAGACGAGCCAAAGCCGTTCTAGTTGCAGAAACCTTTTCTCCAACACTGACTAAAGGCTCAGCCGTTAAAGGCAAATATACATCGACTCGCGATCCAAAGCGAATGAAGCCGTAACGGGATCCCCGTTTGACGTGCTCACCCACATGGATGTAGCACAAAATGCGCCGTGCAATTAAGCCCGCCACCTGAACCAAGGTAACCGTTTGGCCATTGGCATCAATCACCACCGCATTGCGCTCATTTTCAACCGAGGCCTTATCCAGTGCGGCATTCACAAACTGCCCCGGAAAATACTGCACCTCTTTGACGAGGCCATTGACCGAGCAACGATTAGAGTGCACGTTAAACACATTCATGAATACGCTAATCTTAATTGCCTCGCGATTGGCGTACGGATCCTGGGTCTTTTCAACCACGACAATTCGGCCATCTGCTGGGGACAGAACCAAATCACGACCCAGCGGCGCAATGCGCTGGGGGTCACGGAAAAACTGCAGTACAAAAAAGAAAATGATCCACAGGGGCAATGCCCATGCAAATCCAGCGTACTCCTGGACTAGCAACGTTGCCACCCCAACTACTGCCAAATATGGCCAGCCTTCTTTTGCAATAATGGGGTGGGGATACATCATGGGTACTTTGCGCCTTTTTGAGTGATTGTTTAGTTCTTAGACTGATCGACTAATTTGTTCTTTGCAATCCAAGGCATCATCGCGCGCAATTTCTCACCCACGATTTCAATTTGGTGCTCGGAATTCAAGCGACGACGGGAGATTAAGGTGGGTGCGCCAGCCTTATTCTCGAGAATGAAACTCTTGGCGTATTCGCCAGTCTGAATGTCTTTGAGGCACTGACGCATCGCGTTCTTGGTATCTTCCGTCACGATGCGAGGACCAGTAACGTACTCGCCATACTCCGCGTTGTTCGAGATCGAGTAATTCATATTGGCAATGCCGCCTTCGTAGATCAAATCCACAATTAACTTGAGCTCATGCAAGCACTCAAAGTAAGCCATCTCTGGCGCATAACCAGCTTCAACCAAAGTCTCGTAACCGGCCTTGATGAGTTCGACAGTACCGCCACAAAGAACAGCCTGCTCACCGAATAAATCGGTTTCGGTTTCTTCACGGAAATTGGTTTCGATAATGCCGGCACGGCCGCCGCCGTTCGCTGTTGCATAGGACAAAGCAAGATCACGAGCCGAACCGGATTTGTCTTGATATACCGCGATCAAGTGGGGAACGCCGCCGCCTTGACTATAGGTACCGCGCACAGTGTGGCCTGGCGCCTTTGGAGCAATCATGATGACGTCCAAATCAGCACGGGGCTGTACTTGACCATAATGCACATTAAATCCATGGGCAAATGCCAAAGCCGCGCCCTGCTTAATATTGCCGTGCACTTCATTCTTATACACTTCGGCAATTTGCTCGTCTGGCAAAAGCATCATGACAATGTCGGCATCCTTTACTGCATCGGCCACTTCCTTCACGGTCAAGCCAGCATTGGCTGCTTTTTTCCATGACGCGCCATCTTTGCGCAAACCAACCGTTACCTTAACGCCTGAATCGTTTAAGTTCAATGCATGCGCGTGACCCTGTGAACCATAACCAATGATGGTGACTTTTTTGCCTTTAACCAGGGATAAATCCGCGTCTTTATCGTAAAAAACTTTCATGCTATTTCCTTGTCTTTGAATCGTAATAAATGGGTTAAACAAATGAGGTTATGCGTACATTCCGAATGAAACAAATTAGACCTTCAAAATCCGTTCGCCGCGACCGATACCCGAGCCACCCGAGCGAACCGTTTCTAAAATGGAAGCGCGGTCGATAGAATCAATGAAGGCATCGAGCTTAGAACCGTCACCGGTCAACTCAATGGTGTAGCTCTTATCCGTGACGTCAATAATGCGGCCACGGAAGATGTCGGTGGTGCGCTTGAGCTCCTCGCGCTCCTTACCAACGGCACGGACTTTGATCAACATCAGTTCGCGCTCGATGTGCGAGCCTTCGGTCAAATCAAATACTTTCACAACTTCAACCAAACGATTGAGGTGCTTGGTGATTTGCTCAATCACATCCTCAGAACCAATCGTCACAATCGTCATACGCGATAAGGATGGATCCTCTGTCGGCGCAACGCTAAGCGTTTCAATGTTGTAAGCACGCGCCGAGAACAAACCAACGACGCGCGACAATGCGCCTGGCTCATTCTCAAGTAATACCGAAATAATGTGGCGCATTACAGATCCTCACTACCTAAGAGCATTTCAGTAATGCCTTTGCCCGCCTGCACCATCGGCCACACGTTTTCTTCTGGATCGGTTTGGAAATCCATAAAGACCGTGCGATCTTTCAAGCGAATCGCTTCCTTGAGGGCTGGCTCGACGTCTGCTTTGGTTTCGATGCGCATACCGACGTGACCAAAGGCCTCCGCCAACTTCACAAAGTCCGGCAAGGAATCCATATATGAGCTGGAATAGCGACGGTTGTACGTCAGCTCTTGCCACTGACGCACCATACCGAGATACCGGTTGTTAAGCGACACAATTTTGACAGGCGTGTTGTATTGCTTGCAGGTCGACAGCTCTTGAATACACATCTGAATCGAACCTTCGCCGGTGATCGTGAATACATCCTGATCTGGGAAGGCTTTTTTGATGCCCATCGCGTAGGGCAAACCAACGCCCATAGTGCCAAGGCCGCCTGAATTAATCCAGCGACGGGGCTTATCGAACTTATAAAACTGCGCTGCCCACATTTGATGCTGACCGACGTCAGAGCAAATAAAGGCATCACCGCCGGTGAGTTCCCATAACTTTTCTACCACGTATTGGGGCTTCACGATCTGCGAATCACGATCGTACTTAAGGCAATCCTTCTTGCGCCACTCGTTAATCTGATCCCACCACTTTGCAAGGTGGACGCCGTTCTTGAGTGGGCCCGCTGCTTTAATTTGGCTGGTCATCTCGACCAATACTTCTTTCAAATTACCAACGATGGGCACATCGACTTTAACGCGCTTGGCAATCACCGATGGATCAATATCAATGTGAATGATCTTGCGGGGATGGCTAGCGAAGTGCTGCGTATTGCCAATCACACGGTCATCAAAACGTGCGCCAATAGCAATCAACACATCCGAATGTTGCATGGCCATATTGGCTTCATAGGTACCATGCATACCCAGCATACCCACAAACTGGGGGCTGGTCCCTGGGAAACCGCCCAGACCCATTAAGGTATTCGTCACGGGATAACCGAGGGCATCCGCAAACGCTTTAAGCTCAGGGGCTGCATCCGACAGAATGACGCCGCCGCCGGTATAAATGAAGGGACGCTCTGCTTCCTGCAATAAGGAAACCGCTTTACGAATCTGACCGCTATGGCCGCGCAAAACGGGGTTATAGGAGCGCATGGTCAGCTCTTCGGGATAAATGAACGGACCTTTGGCTGCTGAAATGTCTTTTGGAATATCGACCAGTACGGGGCCGGGTCTTCCGGTCTGCGCAATGTGAAAGGCCTTCTTTAGCGTCAGCGCTAAATCATTAATGTCTTTCACCAAAAAATTGTGTT
>JBIPON010000023.1:0-14586 GCA_044379065.1 Polynucleobacter sp.
ATCGGCGATTCTGGAGCTGAATTCATACGAAATACTACCCTGTTTGGGGCATTATTTCTGAAAATGCTACTGGTTTACACGGAGGCAGTAGACATCTTTTGGAAATAGGCCTACTAAAACCCGTTTCTCCAGCAGCAGCTTGTGTATTTCTGACCATGGCCAAGCGTGCGATTACACTAAAACCGCTTCAGACGCAGGGAGGATGGGTGATTCTGAGACTAACGATAAACGCATCCTTAAATTCCTTTTTTTTGAAGAATCTAGGCCCCAATTGCAACAGACCCTGGTGTAGCAATACCTCGGTCAAGCCCGATATAAGTTATGGACGCCAACTGTTCTCCGCTTCAAACGAAAGAAGCGATGGTGACTGGAGGTCACCTGCTTTCTTTTGCGGTAGGAGCCTAATACCCGTCTCACTTAAGAATTAGCTCTTCAGGCAATATTTTAATTAAAACCAATGTGACAGAATGGCGCTCAGGGTTTATAGCCCGCGAAGAGCTTTGTTCGTTTTTAAACTCAATTAATGCAGGAGATATTCCTTGGCTGAAAATAATCAACCGGGTTGCCTAGTTGTGGGCGAGGGTGTTGTACTGAAAGGGAGCTTTAATGTTCCTGATGTTGCGTCCATATCTGGAAAAATTGAAGGCGACCTTTCTGCTAAGCAGATTGTGATTGAGCTCACAGGAGCTGTTTTCGGTAGGATCTCTGGTGAGTTGATCGATGTTCGAGGGGAGGCGGTTGAGTATCTGAAGGCCTCCCAGTCTCTGACTATTCGCGCTACCGGCAAAGTCCATGGCGCCATTCATTATTCGGAAATTGAGATAGAAAAAGGCGGCTTAATTCATGGCGACTTAAATATCATCGGGCCATCATTGGATTAATTTCCCTTTTTTACATTACTACGAGTTTTGCGCGGACAATAATGCTAACCTTGCTAATAACCCCAAATAAATTGTAGCTACTACTCATTGCTTGCCCAGATTACTGGAGGTATTTGGATTTGGTGCTAATCCATTCACCCTAATCTTAGTTAATCAAAACCGCATCAAAGCAACTAAGAAGATTGTTTGCTAATTCAATGATTGATTTAATTGTTTAGAACGGTAGCTTGGCATTGGCCTTGGCTGCTAAGAGAGCGGTCTTAAATTCCGCCTGAATGCGCGCGATCGCCGCATCACTGTCGGCCTCAAAGCGCATGACTACTACTGGGGTCGTATTGGATGGTCTGGCAAGACCAAAGCCATCGGCATATTCCACCCGAACGCCATCAATCGCATTGATTGATTCAGAAGTAGGGAACTTGGCATTCGCCTTCATACTTTCCAAAATGGCAAAGGGCTCACCTTCAGCGCAAGGCAGTTGCAATTCAGGGGTGCATATTGCGTTGGGTAGCTGATTGAGGGTGTCGCTGGGGTTCGCTTCTTTACTCAGAATTTCCAATAAGCGCGCACCAGTGTAAAGACCATCATCAAATCCAAACCAACGGTCTTTAAAGAAGATATGGCCACTCATTTCTCCTGCGAGCGGGGCGCCCGTTTCCTTCAGCTTGGCTTTGACTAAAGAATGACCTGTTTTCCACATGAGGGGTTTGCCGCCATGCTGAGTGATCCAGCTTGCTAAATTGCGGGTGCATTTGACGTCATAAATAATCTGACCACCCGGATTACGCGATAAAACGTCTTTCGCAAACAGCATCATTTGCCGATCGGGAAAAATGACTTGCCCATCTTTCGTAACCACGCCCAAACGATCAGCGTCCCCATCAAAAGCAAGACCCAATTCATTATCGGTAGTTTGGAGATTCTTAATAAGGTCTTGAAGATTCTCAATATGCGCAGGATCGGGATGGTGGTTCGGGAAATGCCCATCCACCTCACAGAATAACTCTTGTACTTCACAGCCCAAAGCCCGAAACAACTTGCCCGCAAATGCGCCACCAACACCATTACCGCAATCGACGGCAATCTTCATCGGTCGAGCAAGTTTGATGTCACCCACAATGTAGTTGAGGTACATCGGGAAAATATCAAACGTGCTTCTTGTTCCTTGGCCGCTAGCAAATTGCTTAGCCTCAATGCGTTTACGCAATTCTTGAATCTTTTCACCATAAATCGCAGCAGTTCCCAGAACCATCTTGAAGCCGTTGTAATTGGGAGGATTGTGACTGCCGGTAATCATGATGCCGGATTTGGGTGTCTTGCCATCCAGGGTGTGATTGGCAGCGAAGTAGACCATCGGCGTGGCCACCATGCCAAGGTCAATCACATTAATACCAGTAGAGAGTAGACCTTCTGATAATGCCTCAATCAAGCTAGGACCCGATAGACGACCATCACGACCGATAACGATATCGCTTTCACCAAGCGCACGCATCTCAGTGCCAAAGGCTTGTCCAATTAGTTTGGCGATAGAGGGGTCTAAGGTCTCATTAATGATGCCGCGAATGTCGTAGGCTTTAAATATGGAAGGGGAGAGTTGCACTTCGAGTCCTGGCTATGGTGTATTAAAAAATGATTATGAATTCAAAAAATTAATCCGTGCAGCAGTCACCGCATCGATGTGTTCACTAGCCACAATGTCGTTCGCATGACTGGCTAGGGCTTTCTCAATCGGCTTGGCTAAAACCTTGCCGTATTCGACGCCAGGCTGATCAAAGCTATTGATATTCCACAGGGCGCCTAGACTCGCTGCGCGATTCTCATAGAGGGCCAGCAGGGCGCCCAAGTAGAAAGGATTGAGCTTAGGTAGTAAGAGTAGATTACTTGGTCGCCGACCGGGATAAACATCATTGGGATTGCTCGCTGTTTTGCCGTTGGCCAGGGCCTGCGCCTGCGCCAAACAGTTCGACAGCAAAATACGATGATGGGTCACGGCCTCAGAACGATTGCTCATCGGCTCACGCACAGCAATAAAGTCAATTGGAATGATTTCAGTACCTTGGTGCAGCATCTGAAAGTAAGAGTGCTGCGCATTGCTGCCAGCACTACCAAAGACAACTGGCGATGAAAACGTAACCGGCTTACCATCGCGATCAACACTCTTGCCATTGCTTTCCATATCGAGCTGCTGCAACCATTTTGGAAACCAATCTAAGGCATCGGCGTAGGGAATGGCTGCATACGAGTGAATGCCGTGCGTCTTTTGCTGATGCAGTAGAGCAAGCGCCATGATTACCGGAAGATTGTCTTCGAGGGGTGCATTCTTAAAATGCAAGTCCATTGCCTCGGCGCCAGCCAGGAATTCTTTAAAGGTCTCAAAACCGTACTGCAAGGCAATCGGCAGGCCGACTGCCGACCAGACGGAATAGCGACCGCCAACCCAATCCCAAAATGGGAAGATATTTTCTTCAGCAATGCCAAATGCACTGGCAGCCGGGACATTGGCAGTCACCGCATACAAGGCATCGGCTATTTGAGCTTGATTGCAACCGCTGTCTTTTAGCCAAGCCACCACCGCCTTGGCATTCATGGTGGTTTCCAGCGTCGTGAATGACTTGGAAACAATAATGACGCGCGTACTCTTCGCTTCGGCACGTTCCGCGATGCGCGCTAACTCAGCAGTATCAATGTTCGCTAAGAAATGCATGCGCATGCCGCGACTGCGAATGCTAGGCACGTGGGCAAGGGCTTCGATGGCCAAGCGGGGACCAAAGTCGGAGCCGCCAATACCAATGTGAATCACATCGGTCACGCCTTCCCACTGGGCGCAGAGTGCCTCAATCCGCGACCATACAGCGGCCACCGCTGGCATCACGTCTTTGCCATCAATGATTACCGGTGTTTTGTGGAGATTACGTAGTGCCGAATGCAGAGCAGGGCGATTCTCGCTGAGATTGATGTGTTTGCCTGCAAACAGATCGGCAATGAACTGATCGAGCTTGGATTGACGCGCTTCTGTAAACAAGTGGGCCCAAGTCGCACTATCAATTCCTTGATAGGCAGTATCTAGTACGACATTGACTGCGGTATGGCTGTTTTTGGGTATGGAGCTGGGTTGTAAAAGCATTTGCAGATTTTATCAATAAGGGTGGGGAAATTCGCTAAATCATTGAAAATGGTACGATTTAAGCAATAAAAATAGAGACACACCTCAAATTGAGTTAGGAAAAACAGAATGGAGCGGCTGGATTGCGTTGTGATTGGCGCAGGCGTAGTAGGTTTGGCGATTGCCCGCGAAATGGCATTGCAAGGAAAAGAGACCATTTTGCTCGAGCGTGAGCCCGCCTTTGGCACGATCAGCAGCGCCCGTAACAGCGAGGTCATTCATGCCGGAATTTATTACCCTAAAAACTCCTTAAAAGCCCGCCTGTGCGTGACCGGCAATCGTATGCTCTATGAATATTGCCGGAGCCACCAAGTGGGAGTCCAGCAATACGGCAAATTGATTGTGGCAGCAGACGATAGCCAGTTGGATGATCTACGAGCGTTGCAGTACCGCGCACAGGAAAATGAAGTGCCCGGCATTTCAATGATCAGCGCCAAAGAAGCGATTGCCTTAGAGCCGCAGTTGCAATGTGCAGCTGCACTGCATTCCAAATCAACTGGCATTGTCGATAGTCACGGTTACATGCTATCGCTCTTGGGCGGCTTTGAAGATGCGGGCGGTATGGTTGCCTATCAGTCGCCCTTGCTGCGCGCTACTGCTCTTGCTGGTGGTGGATTTCGGCTGGAGATTGGCGGGCAAGAAGCTATGCAAATTGACACCATGCTCTTAATTAACTGCGCCGGCATGAGCGCGCCCAAAGTAGCGGCCGCGATTGAGGGGCTCGACCCAATACATATTCCACGCGCTTACTTTGCTAAAGGCAATTATTTTTCCTTGAGTGGTAAATCGCCATTTCGGCACTTGATTTACCCCATACCCGAGCCCGGCGGACTGGGTGTTCACTTGACCCTCGACATGGCAGGTCAAGCCAAATTTGGCCCCGATGTGGAGTGGCTCGATATTGCAGCTGAAGCAGAGGTCGATTACTCAGTCGATCCGCGGCGTGGGGATGGTTTTTATGCGGCTGTGCGACGCTATTGGCCAGGCTTAAAAGACGGCGCATTGATGCCAGACTATTCGGGTGTGCGTGCCAAGATTGTGCCGCCAGGCGCTCCCGCAGGCGATTTTGTATTTGATTGCCCCAGCACGCATGGCCTTGCAGGCTTATATAACCTCTATGGTTTTGAGTCGCCGGGTCTGACCTCCTCCTTGGCAATTGCCAAGCATCTGGGTGGCCTGATTCGAGCGGAATAAGACCGGGAGGCCTACTTTAGGCTGGGGCCATGAACTTCCTTATAATTGAGGGCGAATCAAAAAGGAAGCTTGGCAGAGCGGTTGAATGCACCAGTCTTGAAAACTGGCGAGGATGAAAGTCCTCCGTGAGTTCGAATCTCACAGCTTCCGCCAAGCCTTTATATCGTTCCTCAAGGCAAATTCTATTTTGAAACTACCCCACTATTTTTTACTCAGTATTGCAATAACTCTGCTTGGCTGCCAATCTACAGGTCAAGACGGTAAACCCTTAACTCCAGCAGAAATCATCGAAAAGCGGGTTGCTACGATCAAGATGGGCGAATCTGGGCTAGCCGCGTTTTATAAGCAAAACCCAGCGGCAAAAAAAGAAATTGAAGCGGCTCCTGGCTATGCAGTCGTTAGCACAACCAATGTCAATGTCGTTTTACTGGTGGTGGCGCGCGGCGAAGGCGTCCTTTATGACAAACGCCGTATAGGACCAGTTTTTTTACGAAGCTTTAAAACGGGCGAAGGTTTGGGCGCGGGCTATCAAGCTCAATACCAAATCATCGTTTTTAAAACCACCTCCGCCATCGATCAGTTTTTATTGACCTCCATCGATGGTCAGCGCGGCGGTTTGGACGTGGATGCGAATTTTTCAGCTGGTTCCGGGGGTACGATTCGCTCGTTCAATCCGAATATCACTTTTTATACGGTCGGCCTATCGGGCTATGATTTGCAAGCCAATTACGGCGGCACGCTTTACTTAGTGGATGAGCAGTTAAATGATGCCGCCACCTTGAGTAGCTTACCCAAAAAAGCCAAATAATCCCGACCCATTTCGCAGTCATGACTTGTTTCCAAAAACTGCCTCTATAAGTTCATGCAGAACATCAACCAAATCTTTTATTTGATGTTTGCCGTATTTGCAATGGGCATTGCGCTCAATGCATACGCTGACTTTCGTAATCAAAAGATACGATCCAATGTCAAGGTCTATTGGATTGTGGCAATGACCCTGATTGTGATCTCCAGTTTGAGTTATGCAGCTGGATCTTTTGGTATGCCATTGTTTCTTTTTTTTGGCAGCACCTTTTTAGCCTTTTCTTTGCTGGCTGCAGGCTATTTATTTCGTAGCATTAGTCGCTCCCTCACGCGGCAATGGATTATCGGCAGTGTTGGCTTAGTTTTTATGTTTATCGCCCTTTTGGGTTTTTTACTCGCCATTCAAGCCCCGTATTTATATCGCCTATTGACCGTATCATTTATGTTGTTAACACTGACTGTCTGGCAAATCTGGGAGATAGGCCAAGCTAAAAAAGTCGACTCGTCAATCCACTTACGCTTCATTCAGTATCTGCTTTTCGGTTTGATCGTACTTATCGTATTTCGAATTTTGACCGCAACGGATCCTAAATACGATGGCGTTAACTACCTTTTTGAAGAGACTTCAGCAGCCTTATTTGTGCGCCTCACCTTGTCGGCGTCCTATCTACTGCTGTTTTTCTTCATCAATAACTACTTTTATGACAAGTTATTGGTGGGCGAGCGCAATGCCCTTGCTCAGCTCAGTGAGAAAAAAGTTGAATTGCAAAATACCGTAAAAGAGAATGAACAAATCAAGAACTTACTGACAGAGCGGGAGTCGTTGATTAAGTCCTTGATGCGTTCGAACAAAACAGCGGCTACGGGCGCACTATCCGCTTCGATTGCCCACGAGCTAAACCAACCCCTAGGCGCATCTAAGCTCAATATTCAGTTTCTGAAGCGCAAACTGGAGCAGGGTGAGCTAGACGCCAATACTCAAACGGAATTGTTTGCGGCTTTGGAGCTTGACAATAATCGGGCAAGCTCGATTGTGCGTTCACTGCGCTCCATTTTTACCGATGAAAAAGCAGCGGTGGAGTGCGCTAATTTAAGCAGCTTGATTGAGTCAATCTTGGTGATTGTTAGGCCAGAGCTGCGCGCCAAGCAGATTCAACTCGAATTGAAATTACCGACAGCATTGCACGCTCCTGTCCGCCAAACTGAAATCCAGCAAGTCATTTTGAACTTGGTGAATAACGCAATACAGTCTTTGGAGGCTTCGGATCAAAAAGAGAAACGCATTACGATTGAAGGGGTAAGTGACATTAACTGCATGCAGATTACCGTTGCTGATAACGGCGCCGGGGTAAGTCCAGAAATTCAGGCGGATCTCTTTACGATCTTAAGCAGTGCTAAGAAAACCGGCATGGGATTGGGCTTATGGTTGTGTCAACACATCATTGCTCGGCACGGCGGACGTATTTGGTATGAGGATGTACCACAGGGCGGGGCGCGGTTTTGCATTGAGTTACCGCAAACCAGTTTTTAAGAGAGCCTAGTCTCTACACATATATAGGTTGGTGATCGGAAAGCGGTCATTCACGGTAGTACGTGCTTCCACAAAGATGGCGCGGCGTTTCCCTTTTTTCTTGCACTCAGCTTCCGCCACCGCCTGCGTCTCACTTTCTTTGGCTGATTTAATCGTATGCACCCCAACGAGTCCGTCTGATTGGGTATACGCACGCAGATCGTAAGCGGATGTGCCGCAGCCAGAAGCAATCCCCGCTAAGAGGCTAATAAAAAGGGTGTATTGAATGCGCATTGATGTCTTCGCCTTATAAAAAAGTTGCTTGCAAATCATTCAGGTAACGCAGGCCCAGTGCGGTGGGTCGTAACACGGCAGGATTTTCATCGAGCAACCCTTTTTTAGTTGCCATCTCCAGAGCGGGTGCTATCACGTGAAGCGGTAGGCCGGTTCGCTCACTAAAGCTAGCTGTATTAACGCCTTGACTTAAGCGCAGGGTATTGAGCATGAATTCAAAAGGCAGCTCACTGGCTGCTACGGTCTTGGACTCGATTAAAGCATTGCCGCGCGATTCCATCTGCTGCATATAAGCTTCCGGATGGCGCTCGCGTACCTGGCGAGTGATGTGATCGGGTAATGAGATCTTCCCATGGGCACCAGCACCAACCCCAATATAGTCACCAAAACGCCAGTAGTTGAGATTATGTTTGCATTCCCGCTGGGGCTTGCAATACGCAGAGACCTCGTAGCGTTCATAGCCGGCGGCATCGAGCATGGCTAGATTCTGTTCAAACATCGCGTCGCTGATGTCCTCACTGGGTAGTGTGGGTGGGTGCGCAGCAAAGAGGGTATTGGGCTCGAGTGTGAGGTGATACATCGACAGGTGTGGAGTGCCAAATGAAATTGCGGTACTGATGTCTGCTGCTGCATCCGCCAAACTTTGTTCAGGCAAGGCATACATTAAATCGAGATTGATTGACTCAATGTGGCGTGATGCAATCTCGATGGCACGCTTGGCTTCGTCGCCACTGTGAATGCGCCCCAAAGCCTGGAGGTGCCGATCATTAAAGCTCTGAATGCCGAGCGAGACACGATTGATACCGCAGTCGGCAAAGCCTGCCAATTTATCGGCTTCAACCGATCCCGGATTGGCTTCCATGGTGATTTCGGCATCGGCCTCGAGCGGTAGAAGTCCTCGAACTGAAGATAGGAGTTGATTCATCCCTTTGGCTGAGAGCAAACTCGGTGTGCCTCCACCAATAAAAATGGTGTGAACCTTACGGCCCCAAACGCGTGGCAGCTCCGTTTGTAAATCGAGTAAGAGTGCTTTGATGTAGCGATCTTCATCAATGCCAGTGGATTTGACTTGATGGGAATTGAAATCGCAATAAGGGCATTTCTTCTCGCACCACGGAAAATGAATGTAGAGGGAAAGCGGTGGCAGGGCGCTTAATTGCACCCGATCAGGGGATTTCATGGACTGAGAATAGCCAGCAATTGACGCAAGGCTTGACCGCGGTGGCTGATGTTATTTTTTTCAGCCGGATCCAATTCAGCAGCCGTTTTACCGAGTTCTGGAATAAAAAAATGCGGGTCATAACCAAAGCCAGCATTGCCTCTAGGCGCATCCATAAACTCACCATGCCATTGGGTTTGCACAATAATAGGCTCTGGATCCAAGGTATGCCGAATAAACACCAAAGCACAAACGTAATGCGCGCGGCGATCCAATAGGCCGCGCAGCTCAGAAATCACCTTGGAATTGTTCTGAGCATCATTTGCCTCTTTTCCGGCATAGCGTGCCGAGCGAACCCCGGGCCTGCCATCCAGCGCAGCGATGCAGATACCAGAGTCATCGGCCAGCGCCGGTAAATTGCTTTCTTTACTCGCATGCCGTGCTTTAGTCAGTGCATTTTCTACAAAGGTGCAATACGGCTCTTCGGCGGCGGCGATTCCTAAATCGCCTTGTGGAATGATAGCAATGCCTAGGGGTGCAAATAGGGCGGTGAATTCCCGTACCTTGCCAGCGCTGTTGGACGCTAACACCAGTTTTTGCATAGACGAAATTGCGACGGGATTATGCAAATGCGGCCCGCTGTAATTTACTCAGCTCATGAATGCCGTGCTCGGCCAGATCAAGTAATTCGGCCAATTCTGCGCGGGAAAACGCAGGGCCCTCGGCGGTGCCTTGCAATTCAATCATGCCGCCGCTACCAGTCATCACCACATTCATATCGGTATCGCAGGTGGAGTCTTCGTCGTAATCTAAATCTAGCACCGGCGTGCCTTGGTAAATGCCAACGGAAATGGCAGCTACGCTATTGAGGATGGGGTCTTTTGCAATCACGCCTTTTTCGAGTAAGTGATTAACGGCCTCACGGGCGGCGACATAGGCGCCGGTAATTGCCGCAGTGCGCGTACCACCATCGGCTTGCAAGACATCGCAATCCAAGTGAATGGTGCGCTCGCCCAAGAGGCTGAGATTAAATACGCTGCGCATGGCTCGGCCAATTAGGCGCTGGATTTCTTGGGTACGCCCACTTTGCTTACCCCTGGCTGCCTCCCGATCGCTACGAGTGTGGGTGGAGCGCGGCAACATACCGTACTCGGCAGTTACCCAACCTTCCCCAGAGCCTTTTTTGTGGGGTGGAACCCGCTCTAAGATGCTGGCCGTGCAAAGCACTTGGGTATCGCCAAAGGCAATCAGCACCGATCCCTCGGCGTGCTTGGTGAAGCCACGCGTAATTGTGACGGGGCGGAGTTGCTTTGCGCTGCGCTGGCTTGGCCGCTGAATCGGGGAGGATGGTGTGCTCATGGTGAATTTGGTCCTAATTAGGGGGAAAGGCAATTTACAATGTTCACATGATATCGAGCATGACGGGTTATGGCAGTGCATCCCGCCCCGTTTCCCTGGGCGCAGGGGTAGTTGCGGATTTGCAGGTCGAATGCCGGGCGGTGAATAGCCGCTTCTTGGATTTGGGCTTTCGCTTGCCGGATGAGTGTCGGGGGGCCGAACCCCTGCTGCGTGAAATGGTCACCCAGGCCTTGGCCCGCGGCAAAGTGGAGTTTCGGGCGGCATGGCGTATTAATGCGAGTTCCACCGCTGCTAGCCCATCCCGGGCAACGAGTACCCTTAATCAGGAGCGCTTGGCTGCCCTAAAGGCGCTCCAAAGCGAAGTGCTGAACACATTTCCGCAGGCCGGTGAGTTGCGAATAGCAGACGTCTTGCGTTGGCCAGGGGTAGTGAATGAGCCTAGAGGCGAAGAGGAGGGTTGGATTGGGGCAACGGCTGAGGCTGCCAAGGCGGCCCTCGATGCCCTGATGATTAGCCGAGCAGCGGAGGGTGCTGCTTTGGTGGGAGTATTACAGTCCATTACCCAGCAAATGCAAGCCACTATTACTAGTCTAGAGCCGCGCATCCCTGAATACGTTCAGCAATACCAAGACAAGCTTAGCACCCGTTTAGCCGAAGCCCTGACTAGCCAAGGCAACGATAGCAACGGCAATGTTCCAGCCGAGGTGTTGGACCGCATTCGACAAGAGGTGGTGCTCTATGCCGTCAAAATTGATGTGGCTGAGGAATTTGCGCGTCTCAAGACGCATCTGCAGGCCGTAACGACTGCGCTCAACGGTAAAGGACCGGTTGGCAAGCGTTTGGACTTCTTGATGCAAGAACTCAATCGGGAGGCCAATACCCTAAGTTCGAAGTCCGTGTCCGATGAATGCACTGCGGCTGCGGTAGAGCTAAAACTCCTGATAGAACAAATGCGTGAGCAAGTACAGAATTTAGAATAAGCCGATGACCCTATCTCCTCAAACCTACCAAGGCAGCATGCTGATGATTGTGGCGCCTTCCGGCGCCGGCAAATCATCGTTGGTGCAAGCCTTGCTGCAAGCCGATGCCAGTTTAAAGTTGTCTTTATCGACGACTACTCGCCAGCCACGCAGTGGAGAGGTCGATGGCAAAAACTACCGCTTTGTGAGTAATGATGCGTTCATATCACAGCGGGCCAGCGGTGATTTTTTGGAGTGGGCAGAAGTCCACGGCCACTTTTATGGCACATCGCGCTCGTGGATTGAGCAGCAAATGCAAGCGGGCAACGACGTCATTTTAGAAATCGACTGGCAGGGCGCGCAGCAAATTCGGCAGCTAATTCCCTCGGCCCAGTGGATCTTTATTTTCCCACCCTCGATTGATGCCTTAGAGCAGCGCCTGCGTAAGCGCGGGCAGGACGATGAAGCCACCATCCAGCGTCGTTTGGCTGCCGCCCACGTCGAGCTCCAGCATGCTGCAGAAGCCAATTTTATTGTGATCAATGATGTTTTTGAGCAGGCCTTGCTCGATTTGCAGCTTATCATCGCCACCAGTCGTCTGCGATCCGGGCCGATGATGGCCCGCAACCCCGCTCTTTTAAGGCGCCTTGGGGTGTAATCAGTTATCCTATGGGTATTGATCCCCATTTAAGTGAGTAGCGCATGGCTCGTATTACTGTAGAAGATTGCCTCAAAACCATTCCAAACCGATTTGAGCTGGTGTTGGCCGCCACTTATCGTGCGCGCCAGCTGGTTCAAGGTCACGCCCCACGGGTCGATGCCAAAGACAAAGCGACTGTAGTGGCTTTGCGCGAAGTTGCTGCTGGCGTCACTGATCGGGATATGCTGACCAAAGTTCCTCTTTAATCGAGAGGCCCGTTGTGGCGCAGCCGCTGACCACATCGGGATCCATTGGGATACGCTCGCCCAACGAAGCTCTTACGAGCGCTAGTATCCATTCTTCAAAGACCACAGAGCCAGGCCTTTTTGGCGCATCCCCAGGTAGTTCCTTAAGCGGCTCAGCCGTTCTTGCATCGCTCTTGGCACAATCCAGTCGGCATTTATTCGGTCCGACATCGCAGCCGATCGTGCCGCCCAAGCAGCAGGTTGTATCCATTAGTGGCTTAACTGCAAAGCTCCATTACCTTAAACCAGATGAGCTTGCCTTAGTCAAGAAAGCCTTTCAGTTTGCAGATTCAGCCCACTTAGGCCAATACCGCCAAAGTGGCGAACCGTACATTACTCACCCGGTTGCCGTTGCAGAGCTCTGCGCCAGTTGGCGTTTGGATGCGTCATCAATTATGGCGGCGCTCTTGCACGATGTGATTGAGGATACCGGCTGCACTCAAGATGATTTAGTCGCGCAGTTTGGTCCTAAGGTCGCTGAATTGGTTGAAGGCCTAACAAAACTCGATAAGCTCGAGTTTCAGAGCCATGCCGAAGCACAGGCTGAGAGCTTCCGTAAGATGTTTATGGCGATGGCACGCGATGTGCGAGTAATTCTAGTGAAGCTCGCTGATCGCACCCACAACATGCAAACCTTGGACGCGGTGCCGATTGAAAAGCGCCGCCGGGTTGCTTCGGAGACCCTCGAGATTTATGCGCCGATTGCCCATCGCCTCGGCTTAAATGTGATTTACCGCGAGCTGCAGGATTTGAGTTTTCGTTATTCCATGCCGATGCGCTTTCGGGTCATTGAGGATGCAGTCAAGCGTGCCCGCGGTAACCGCAAGGAGATGGTCGAGAAGATTTTGCAATCCACGCGCATGAGCTTTGCAAAAGTGGGTATCGCTGTTGATTTGCAGGGCCGAGAAAAAACCCTGTTTTCGATTTACATGAAGATGCGGCACAAGCACGTGAGTTTTTCCCAGGTGCTCGATGTCTATGCCTTCCGCGTCACGGTCCAATCGATTGATGAGTGTTACCGCGCATTAGGCGTCTTGCATGCCTTGTATAAACCGATGCCAGGCAAATTTAAGGACTACATTTCGATTCCCAAGCTCAATGGCTACCAATCCCTGCATACGACTTTAGTGGGTCCTTCCGGTGTGCCGGTGGAGTTTCAGATTCGTACAGGCGATATGCATGCGGTAGCGGAGTCGGGGGTAGCGGCGCACTGGGCTTATAAAGAGGGCTCTCCCGAAATGAGTGAAGTACAAAATCGGGCACACCAGTGGTTGCAGTCTTTAATTGATATTCAGGATAGTAGTGGCGATTCGCAAGAATTCTTAGAGCACGTCAAGATTGATCTGTTTCCAGATGCGGTGTATGTGTTTACCCCCAAGGGACAAATTCGGGCCTTGCCGCGGGGCGCGACGGCGCTTGATTTTGCTTACTCGGTCCATAGCGATATTGGCAATTCCTGCGTTGCTGTGAAGATTAACAATATGCAGCTGCCACTTCGCAGTGAATTAAAGAATGGCGATATTGTTGAGGTAGTTACCTCAACCAATAACCAGCCCAACCCAGGTTGGCTGGCGTTTGTGCGCACCGGCAAAGCCAGGGCATCGATTCGTCATTCGCTCAAGACCAAACATTACGCCGAGTCTTTGCAATTGGGTGAGCGCTTATTGGCGAACGCCTTGCGCCAACAAGGTGTGGACGCTGGACTTTTATCGGGTGTGATCTGGGAGAAGTTATTGCATTGGACTGGCGACAAAACTCGCGAAGAGGCGTGTGTCAACATTGCCTTGGGTCGTCGCTCTCACCAAGAATTGGCAATTCGCTTGAATATTCTGCTGGACGAAGAGGGTGGTGATGAGCAGATGCGTTTAGGTTCGGGTGACTGGGCGGTACATCACGAAACGCATTCGCATCAGAAGCAGGCAATCTTAGTCGATGGTCGAGAGGGCATGTCTACCAGCTTTCAGAGTTGTTGTCATCCCATTCCGGGCGATGCCATTATTGGTTACTTGGGTAAAGGTGAGGGGCTACAGATTCACGTGAACGACTGCAAAACCGCTTTGCGTATGCTATCCAAAGACAGCGATAAGTGGGTTGAGGTCGAGTGGAGCAAGGACATTCACCGGGAGTTTGAAGTCAATTTAGCAGTGGATACCCACCAAGGTAAGGGCGTATTGGCTCGAGTCGCAAGCAGCATTACCTCGGCCGATTGCAACATCATGAATGTCTCGATGGAAGATCGCTATAAAGAAGACGCCGTTGTCATTTGCTTTACTTTGCAAGTGGCTGATCGCTTGCATCTATCTAAAGTGATGCGTAGT
>JBIPON010000161.1:0-4201 GCA_044379065.1 Polynucleobacter sp.
CCCCGATGTGATGCGCGTCGAACGTACCCGCGCTTAGCGGTAATGCACGTCCAAGATCTCGATCTCTGTTAAGCCTGTTGGCGTTTGAATGCGAACGCAATCCCCAATCCGAGCTTTAATTAGAGCCTTGGCAATTGGGGATACCCAGCTGACATGCCCTTTTTCTAAATCAACCTCATCAACCCCAACGATCGTGATGTTTTCTTCTTTTCCATGATCGGAGCCGCGAGTAGGGCAATAGGTCACCGTTGCCCCAAAAAAGACTTGATCGGCATCCTGTTCCCCGGATATTCGAGCAGCATTATCGACAACCACCGCAAACTCAAGGCGCTTATTTAAAAACCGAATCCGCCGATCAATCTCCCGCAAACGCTTTTTGCCATAAATATAGTCCCCATTTTCAGAGCGGTCACCATTGGAAGCGGCCCAGTGGACAATCTCGACGATTTTGGGACGCTCCACGTCCAAAAGCTGTAAAAGTTCCGCCCTAAGACGCTTGTGACCGGCTGGCGTGATGTAGTTCTTTTCTTCCATGGCATAATTATGGCTGTTGCGGCTGTAGCTCAGCTGGATAGAGTACTTGGCTACGAACCAAGGGGTCGTGGGTTCAATTCCTGCCAGCCGCACCAGTATATTTACTAAGGCCTAGCTACCCGCTAGGCCTTTTTTATACTTTCATGTAAATCCCTTATAGTCCTTAAATGACAATCAGTGCGCCGCCTAATGCCCCATTTGACTGGAAGGTCATGGACGGTACGCAAGCGCAATTAGTGCTGCGCGGCAGAATTGATGTGTATGCCTTGGGTGGCAACTGGACGATCATTCGCCAGAATCAGGATGCTTGGCTGGGGCAGTTGCCTGGTGAGAAGACGCTGAGCGTCGATGCATCCCAAGTGCAATACCTTGACGGTGCTGGCGTGGCTTTTTTGATCGACTTGCAAGCGGCTCAGCAAAATTCTAGTAGTACCTTTGCATTAACGGGGCTTGATAAGCGCTATTTGCCCTTAATGAAGCAATTTGATCCTATCGGTAAGTTGTTCCCTGTCTCAACGCCGAAGCCCAAAGACAACTTTGTGGTTGCGGTGGGTCGTACAAGTAGCGTCTTCTTGAGCGACGTTGCTTCGATCATTAGCTTTGCTGGCCATGTGACGGCCGATTTAGTTTGGGCCTTATTGCATCCACGTCAAGTTCGCTGGGGCGACTTTGTTAATGCCGCCTTTCAAGCGGGCGTAGCTGCTTTACCGATTGTTGGTTTAGTTGCCTTTCTGATTGGTGTGATTTTGTCGTTTCAGTCTGCCATTGGCATGCAGAAGTTTGGAGCAATTACCTTTGTGGGTCCGATTGTTGCCTTGGGAATCTTTCGAGAACTAGGACCATTAATTACGGCCATTTTGTTGGCAGGTAGATCATCTGCAGCCTTCGCTGCGGAAATTGGCACCATGACGGTCAATAGTGAAGTCGATGCTTTGGTGACCGGCGGACTGAGCCCTGTCCGTTTCTTGGTGGTGCCGCGGGTGCTTGCAGGCATTTTGGTAGCGCCGATCTTGACCCTCTATGCTGATATCGTCAGTGTCTTTGCTTCTTCACTCACGATGCTGGCTTATGGCGTGCCCCTAGTTAATTTCTATGACGGCGTTTTAAATACCGTAGACCTAGAAGATGTTTTCTCGGGCCTAACGAAGTCCGTGTTATTTGGCATCGTGATTGCAGCTGTAGGGTGCATGCGCGGTATGCAAACCGGAACGGGTGCGGCAGCAGTGGGTATTTCAGCAACGCGTGCCGTAGTGAGCAGCATTGTCATGATTGTTTTAGTGGACGGCGTGTTTGCCTATATTTCTTATAAGACGGATTTCTGATGGCCGCCATCGACGTACGTAATCTTTCGGTAGGGTATGGGCAGAATGTGCTGCTGCAAAACCTCAATTTCTCGGTAAGCGAAGGCGAGATCTTTGTGATTTTGGGCGGGTCGGGCTGCGGTAAATCTAGCCTATTGAAAAACCTCTTTGGCTTGTACGAGCCGCTTGCGGGGAGTGTGCTGATTGAAGGGCAGGATATAACCGATGCCCATGGCGAAGATCGCCAAAAAATCATGAAGCATTTTGGGGTAATGTATCAGCAGGGGGCTTTATTTGGCTCCATGAACTTACTCGAAAACGTCACTCTGTTTATGGAGGAGTACACCGCCCTCGACCGCGAGCAAATGAATTTACTGGCCCGCTGCAAATTGGACTTAGTCGGTCTTTTACCGTACGAGCAGTATATGCCTAGCGAGATCAGTGGCGGTATGCAAAAGCGGGCTGCGATTGCTCGTGCTATGGCACTTGATCCAAAAATTCTATTTTTGGATGAGCCATCGGCAGGCTTAGACCCGATTACCTCGGCTGACCTTGATCGCACTATTTTGGATTTATCCCATAACTTAGGCATTACCTTTGTTATCGTGTCACATGAGTTAGCCAGTATCTACTCGATTGCCAATCGGGTGATTATGTTGGATAAGGCAAGCAAAGGCATCATTGCAGATGGCGATCCAAAAGTGTTACGTGATCAGAGTCCAGATCCACGGGTGCATCAATTCTTTAATCGCATTATGAGCAAGGAAGCGGTATGAGCAACTCCAATCCTAATTACTTCCGTCTCGGCTTGTTTGTCATGGCCGCTATAGGCGCACTGATTGCTCTTATTCTAGTTTTTGGATCGGGGCAAATTTTTCAAAAAACGTTTGAAGTTGAAACCTACATCAAGCAATCGGTCACGGGCTTAGATAATGGCGCCTCTGTTCGATTTCGGGGCGTCAAAGTAGGGCAGGTGATCTCCGTTGGCTTAACTGGCGATATCTACGAAAAAAATGTCCCGCTGACGGAGCGTAAATCTTACGTTATCGTACGGATGTTGATTAATGGCGACCCAAAGCAATTGTTGGGCGATGTGAATGGTTTTGTCACTGCTCATTTGCGTGCAAAGGTCAAGACCATGGGCATTACTGGCGTGAATTACATTGAGCTCGACTACGAGGGGCGAAATTCGGATTATCCGATCCTCACTTATAACTGGAAACCAGAATATCCAGTTATTCCATCGCTACCAAGTCCTGCAGATGAAATCTTCTCCGGCTTACAAAAAGTAGTGACTAATTTAAGCGCATTGAATTTAGCTGAAACCCAGCAAAAATTTGATTCTTTAATCAGCAATCTCAATACCGTATTAGCAGGGAGCGGTAAAGGCAATCAAGGAATAGCCCAATCAGTCCAGGAATTAAACACACTGCTTGCCAAAATGAATAGCGTGACGAGTAATGCTGAGCTAGAGCTACTGACGCAAGAACTGGTTGCTAGCTCTGTGGTCTTGCGGCAAATGCTGAGTAGTGCACAGGGCGACACTGCAATCGCCATCGAAAATCTCAAGCAGGCTAGCGAGCAGCTCAATGATTTAACCCGAATTGCAAGCCGATCACCGTCTTCTTTAATTTGGAGCGAGCCACCGGCTCGCATTCAACTGCCAGCCAATACTGGCACGACCGGAGCACAAAAATGAGCCCAGTTACTATTAATCCATTCCATAGCAACTCCACTCCATGGCTTAAGCGCATTGCCAGCGCGTCTTTGCTTGCGGTGATTGCATTTACCTTGCTGGCCTGTGCGCCTACGCGCCCCCCAATTGATACGGCAAATTGGCTAGTAGCGCCAGAACGCACTGGCGCCCCGCGCACGATGCAATCGCCACTGTGGTTAAAGATGGGATCATTCTCTGTAACAACGCCATTTGATACCAAGTCTTTGGTTTATCGCCTTGGCGATCAGCAATATGAAAAAGACTTTTACAACGCCTATATTGCTTCGCCAAGCAGTATGTTTTCGAACGCAACACGGCAGTGGCTTGATCAATCCGGCATCTTTCGTATTACGGTAGCGCAGGGCACCAGCTTTTTCCCTTTCTACACACTGCAGGCAACCATTGATGAGATCTATGGCGATTACCGCGGAAAACCAGAGGCGGTCGTGTCTGCTCAATTCTTTTTGACGGTGACCAACCCCAATTTGCCTACGCCATTAATTACGGCGAAGCGCTATACGCAGCGCGTGGCATTGGCCAATAACCTGCCACAAACCTTGGTATTGGGTCAGCAACGCGCTCTCGCTGAGATCCTGCAGCAGCTGGAGGCTGATCTCTTTGCGGCATCGGCCAATTTACCCAAGCCCAT
>JBIPON010000101.1:0-6467 GCA_044379065.1 Polynucleobacter sp.
GATACACCCGCGCTAAAGCCGGTAATATCGGCGTTTGTATTGGTACCTCAGGTCCTGCTGGAACCGATATGATCACTGGCCTTTACTCTGCCATTGCTGATTCCATTCCAATTCTGTGTATTACTGGTCAAGCACCCCGTGCGCGCCTCTACAAAGAAGACTTTCAAGCCGTTGATATCGAGTCCATCTCTAAGCCCGTAACCAAGATGTCCGTTACGGTTCGGGAGCCAGGCTTAGTGCCCCGCGTATTCCAGCAAGCCTTTCATGTAATGCGCTCCGGACGTCCTGGCCCAGTCTTGATTGATTTGCCAATTGACGTTCAGCTTGCTGAAATTGAATTTGACATCGATACCTATGAGCCATTGCCAGTCTACAAGCCTGCGGCTAGTCGTAAGCAGATTGAAAAAGCCATTGAAATGCTGATGGCATCTGAAAAGCCCTTGATCGTATCTGGCGGCGGCGTTATTAATGCGGATGCAGATAAGTTATTGGTTGAGTTTGCCGAGTTGACCGGCATTCCAGTGATTCCTACCCTCATGGGCTGGGGCACGATTCCCGATGACCATCCGCTGATGGCTGGTATGGTCGGATTACAAACATCGCACCGCTATGGCAATGCCACCATGCTCGCCAGTGACTTCGTTTTAGGTATCGGCAATCGCTGGGCTAACCGCCACACAGGTTCGCTCGAGGTGTATTGCAAAGATCGTAAGTTTGTCCACGTTGACATTGAGCCAACCCAAATTGGCCGCGTCTTTAACCCAGACTACGGCATTGTTTCGGATGCCAAAGCAGCTTTAGAGTTGTTTGTTGAGGTTGCTAAAGAATGGAAAGCTAAAGGTAAGCTCAAAGACTACAGTGACTGGGTCAGCCGTTGCCAAGAGCGTAAGCGTCTGATGCTGCGCAAGACCAATTTTGATAATGTACCTATCAAACCACAACGCGTATACCAAGAGATGAACTCGGTATTTGGTCGCGACACGGTTTATGTATCCACCATTGGTTTATCGCAGATTGCGGGCGGTCAATTCTTGCACGTGTATGGTGCTCGTCAGTGGATCAATTGCGGTCAAGCCGGTCCCTTGGGCTGGACTATTCCTGCAGCGCTCGGCGTGTTAGCCGCCGATCCAACTAAGACAGTCGTTGGTCTTGCTGGTGACTATGATTTCCAGTTCTTGATTGAAGAGCTTGCTGTTGGTGCGCAATTCCATTTGCCACTCGTCATGGTATTGGTGAATAACAGCTACCTTGGCTTGATTCGTCAAGCGCAGCGCGGCTTTGAGATGGACTACTGCGTTCAGCTCGCCTTTGATAACATCAACGTCGACGATCAAAACCTCAAAGGTTATGGCGTTGACCACGGTAAAGTCGTTGAAGGTCTTGGCTGTAAGGCCCTACGTGTTACCGACCCGAGCAAGATCAATGCCGCTTTGATCGAAGCACAGAAGATAGCCAAAGAGCACCGCGTACCAGTGGTAGTGGAAGTGATTTTGGAAAAAGTCACGAACATTGCGATGGGTACTGAGATTAATAATGTCAATGAATTTGAAGACATTGATTGCCGTCACCCTGCTGGCACTGAAGGATTGGTAACCGCCGGTCTGCTCGAGTAATTGGTTTAATCAATAGAATGCTGTTCTAATGCGGTATTACTCAGGTAATACCGTAATTTTTTGCCATTTAGGTTTTGATTGTTTGAATTTGATAAGGAATAGGAATGCCGAAGTTTGCTGCTAATCTCACCATGTTGTTTAATGAAGTTCCATTCATGGAGCGCTTTGACAAGGCTGCAGCGGCCAACTTCAAAGCAGTGGAGTTTCTATTTCCATATGCATTTCCGGTTGCTGACATTAAGGCAAAACTTGATCAAAACAAACTGACTTTGGTGCTGCACAATTTGCCCGCAGGAAACTGGGAAGCCGGTGAGCGCGGTATTGCCTGTCTGCCAGACCGTGTTGAGGAATTCCGTAAGGGCGTATCGAATGCTGTGGAATATGCCACTGCACTTGGCGTGACGCAAGTGAACTGCTTGGCTGGAAAAATGCCTGAAGGTGTTGCCCACAATGTACTGCGGACTACCTTTATTGATAACCTAAAGTACGCCGCCGCTGAGCTGAAAAAGGCCAATATCAAACTTTTGATTGAGCCTATCAATACCTTTGATATTCCAGGCTTCTTCTTATCCGGAACACAACAAGCCATCGACATCATTTCTGAAGTTGGCTCCGATAATCTATTTTTGCAGTACGACATCTACCATGCGCAGCGCATGGAGGGTGAGCTGGCCAATTCGATCCAGAAGCATCTTTCTAAAATTGCCCATATTCAGCTGGCTGATAATCCTGGGCGCAACGAGCCTGGTACCGGTGAAATCAATTACGCTTATATTTTTGCCATGCTCGATCGTATTGGCTATAAGGGCTGGATTGGTTGCGAATACAAACCCGCAGCAACAACCGAAGCGGGCTTGGGTTGGTTAAAAACATTCGCTTAGATTCGCTGCTGCCATATTGATTAGCTAGTTTGGTATTCCAATCAAGAATAGGGTTCTGCTCTTGCGAGATAATTTACTTGTGCGGTCCCGCAACCCCCAACAATAAAATCCATCACCTCAAATAGGATAACTACCATGTCACAACTCAAACTCGGTTTCGTCGGTCTTGGCATTATGGGCGCGCCCATGGCTGGCCATTTAGTGGCTGGAGGCCATACCGTTTATGTCAATACGCGCAGCAAGGTACCTGAGGCAATTGCAAAATCAGCAGCGATTCAATGCGCAAGCCCGGCGGAAGTTGCTGAGAAAGCCGACATCATTTTTACGATGGTTCCAGATACGCCTGACGTTGAGCGCGTACTGTTTGGCGACAAAGGCATTGCCAGTGGCCTAGCCAATGGCGGCAAAGGTAAAGTCGTTGTGGACATGAGTTCCATATCGCCGATCGCTACAAAGGAATTTGCAAAGAAGATTAATGCACTGGGCGCCGATTATCTCGATGCACCAGTCTCTGGTGGTGAAGTAGGTGCAAAAAATGCAACCTTGTCGATTATGCTGGGTGGCGATGAAGCCGTCTTTAATCGCGTTAAGCCCGTGCTGGAATTGATGGGCAAGAACATTAATTTAGTCGGTGGTAATGGCGACGGTCAAACGGCTAAAGTAGCCAATCAGATTATTGTGGCCCTGAACATTGAAGCGGTAGCTGAAGCACTGTTATTCGCCGCTAAGGCTGGCGCCGATCCTGCCAAAGTACGCCAGGCGTTAATGGGTGGCTTTGCGAGTTCCAAAATTTTAGAAGTACATGGCGAGCGCATGGTCAAGCGTACTTTTGATCCTGGATTCCGGATTGAGTTGCATCAGAAGGATTTAAATTTGGCACTCAACAGTGCACGCGCATTGGGCGTTTCATTACCCAATACTGCCACCGCTCAGGAGTTATTCAATTCCTGCTCGGCTCATGGCGGGAAAGCATGGGACCACTCAGCTATGGTGCGCGCCTTAGAAAAGCTGGCTAACTTTGAAATTGGCCAAAAAGCCTAATTTATTGTTACTAGCCTGACTTAAACCAGTATTGGATTCGGTTGCATAATATGCGGCATGAGTTCACTACTGGTTGTTTACCTTCACGGCTTTCGCTCTTCCCCGCGCTCGAGTAAAGCCCAAATGACTGGCGATGCCGTCGCGCATCGCGTAGAGCAGGGTGCTGCCATCGAATGGTATTGCCCACAATTGCTCGCGTCCCCTCAAGAATCCATGGACATAGTTCGGCGACACATTGATGCGTCCAAAGCAGATCGACTATCCGTCATCGGCTCTTCATTAGGTGGCTTTTATACAAACTACCTTGCAGAACACTATGGCTGCAAAGGCATTGTATTAAATCCAGCAGTGAGAGCAGGGCGTGAGCTGGCGCCGCATGTCGGAATAATGACGGCCTACGATAGCGAGGAGCCTTTTGACTTTCGTGCTGAATACATCGATGAACTTAATCGCATGCAGGTCGAATCCATTACGCTCCCTGAGCGCTATTTACTCTTGGCTGCCACCGGCGATGAATTGCTAGACTGGCGCGAGATGGCCTCTTTTTATTCGGGCGCCCAGCAGATCATTATTCAAGGCAGTGATCACGGCATTGCTAATTACAGCGATTACCTAGATGCGGTAGTCCGCTTCGCTTGCGATTAATTGCATAGGCTCATTTCATGAGCTTCTCGCTTGACATACTGCACTCTTGAGCAATAAGCGCATTGTCGCGACGAGAGGAGTAGATCATGCAAACCCTAAAGACATTTTTTATCTGGCTGGTCTTTGCAGAAAAGCAAGGCGAATGGCAACGTTCGGAGTGGATTTGCCGTAATCGGATTGAGTAGGCAACGCCAAATGGAATGGGTCAATCATGGCCGTGTAAGGTCAATTGTAGTGCGTTGATCGCCCCCATGATTTTCTGTAAGATGGTTGTCATGCAGTAATGCGATGATGAAGGCCATTACAGAGAGGGGAGTGCATGTGCTGAGCATCTTGAAGCTAGACGCCGGCGGTATTCCGCAGTGCTGGATTAATGCGGAGGAGGCGACCAAACAATATGCAGATCAAAGCGTATTGTGGACGCTGGGCGATCCAATTGCAGTCATGCGCGGCGGTATCTCGCGCGCTACTGGCAAGCAATCCATCATTGAACTGCACTCCATCGTCGCAGTCAAAGGCTCCGCACGCATTAATCTATTTGATGTAGTACCTGGCATTACGAAGCGCAAGTTGTATCGCCGTGATCGCGGCCTATGCGCCTATTGCGGTGAGCGCATTACCGAAAATGATGCGGAAGCCGAGCACATTATTCCAAATAGCCGTGGCGGCAAATACACCTGGATGAATTTGGTTGTTTCCTGCAGACCATGCAACCAGCGCAAAGGCAATCGCACCCCTGAAATGGCGAACATGAGTTTGCTATATGCGCCGTATATGCCAAGCTTGTATGAGGATATGATTCTCAAAGGCAGAAATATTCTGGCCGATCAAATGGATTTTTTGGCTGCGAACTTACCCAAGAATAGCCGCCTGTTGGAAGGATTATTCTGGGAGTAATCCTAAGTCGTTTTAGACCGATGTGGATTTTTTTGGCAGCCTTGGTGCTGTCCATAGTCGCGCACCTTATTTTATTTTTCTGGTTATGGCTGATGCCGACCGGCTCGCTGATTGCGCCTCCGCAGGAATCGCCATTTGTTGCGACCCTAAAAGAAGAGCCGGTCAAGCAAATCAAGATGGCCCGCTCAGCAAAAAAAGTAGTGCCGCAGATAGGCAACTCTTCGAGCGAGGTAGAAGCACCAGCAGGAGCAGCAGCAGAGCAGGGTGGTGGGCCATTTGAGCAAGATGGGGTGGCCTTTCGCCTTCCCGAGTCAGCCCTGTTGTACTACGACGCCTATGTCGACGGGCAGCAAGTGCAAACGGGTGAAATCAAATGGATCGCGGATGACTCAGGTTATTCATTATCCATTACGATTCCCTACGCCTTTGTGGGCCCCTTTGTGTTTGAATCCAAGGGCAAGATCGATGGCTATGGTTTAGCTCCCTCAATTTACTGGGCTCAGCGTGGCAAAAATCCCCCGCGGTTTTCACGCTTTGAGCGTAATGCGCAGGGTGGGCCGGTAATGTTTTTTTCGGAGAAGATGGATTTTTCTCCGCCCATACCACCAGGCACCCAAGATCGATTCAGCCTGATTTTTCAGTTTGCTTCACTCCTAAATGGTGACGGCAAAATTGATGAAGCAGGCACTATTCGGTCCATACCCGTAGCGAGCTTTGACATGATTGAGCCTTGGCAATTTAAAAGCTATGGGGAGCTTGTTTCCGATGCTGTGCCCAGCATGGGCGTAACCACCTTACGCCACTATGAATTACTAGATCGCCCTAGCAATAAATTCAAACGGCGCGTTGATTTATGGTTAGTGCGTGATTTGGAGTGGTTACCGGGCCGTATTAGAACAACGGAAGCCAATGGCAGGGTGTTTGAGCTGGTTTTTAAGCAGAAGGCGCCGCTGAGCCGGGCTTCCGAGTAAGCAAGGCCCCCATCATCGAATAGAGGGCAGCGCCCGACATAGACACCGAAAACACTCCTGAAAACGAGATCAAAATGGGCAATACTTGCCAAGCGCTATTTAAGGGGTAATTACCAAAGCCCAAGGTGGTGTACATCTCGCCGACAAAGTAAAAGGTCTGCGTAATGCCTGGAAAAACAGAAAAAGCGACCAAAACATACGTCCAAGCCACGATTTCAGCAATGTGGGTCAAGATGATCAATAAGATCGCTATGAAATACGATATAAAGCTAGCGCCCGCCAAATGCGGTATTGATTTAAGGAAGCGGTCTATGGAATGGAATGCGCTAGCGATGACTAAAACTGCTACGCCATGGATAGTGAGCATCGCGGCCATGAAGGCCAGGATTAAATAGAGCTCAACATTGTCACCAATATCC
>JBIPON010000012.1:0-18499 GCA_044379065.1 Polynucleobacter sp.
ATTGAGCGGAAGTAGCGCCGGCAGCAACAGTAACAACACCAGCGAGTACCAGTTTTAGGGTTTTATTCATTTTTAGTCCTCAAATTCACTTTTTTAATTAAATTCAAACTTGTATGTATGTCGCCCCACATAACTGCATAAAGCGCAAAGCGATACTTCTCAATTCGTACAAACTGACAGAATCTTAGCACAGGGGCTGTCTGCCATCAAAATGATATTATTTCGAGATGGAACAAGCCGCTAAAGAAACACTACCAATATCCCTCGAAGATGAAATGCGGCGGTCCTATTTGGACTATGCCATGAGCGTTATCGTCGGCAGAGCCCTACCAGACGTACGTGATGGTCTAAAGCCAGTCCACAGGCGGGTCCTTTTCGCGATGTATGAATTAAACAACGATTGGAACCGCCCTTACAAAAAATCTGCCCGTATAGTTGGCGATGTCATTGGTAAGTACCATCCCCATGGGGATTCAGCGGTGTACGACACCATTGTCCGCATGGCCCAGGACTTCTCGCTGCGCTATATGTTAGTAGATGGGCAGGGTAACTTCGGCTCGGTCGACGGCGATAACGCCGCGGCTATGCGTTACACGGAAATTCGCTTACGCAAAATTGCCCACGACCTTTTGGCAGATTTGGATAAAGAAACGGTGGATTTCGGGCCGAACTATGACGGCAGCGAAAAAGAACCCCTCATTCTGCCAGCCAAAGTACCCAATTTGCTGATTAATGGCTCTTCCGGCATTGCGGTAGGTATGGCCACCAATATTCCGCCGCACAACTTAGATGAAGTTGTCCAGGCTTGTCTGCATGTCCTGCACCACCCTGAATGCACGATTGACGAGCTAATCGAGATTATTCCAGCGCCGGATTTCCCAACTGCCGGAATCATTTATGGCGTACAAGGGGTGCGCGAAGGGTATCGCACTGGCCGTGGTCGCGTGGTCATGCGCGCCAAAACCCATTTTGAGGATTTAGATAAAGGCTCACGCCAGTCCATCATCGTCGATGAGTTGCCATATCAAGTAAACAAGAAAAACTTGCTTGAGCGCATTGCAGAGCTGGTGAACGAGAAAAAGATTGAAGGCATTTCTGATTTGCGGGACGAGTCTGATAAATCTGGAATGCGCGTTGTCATCGAGCTTAAGCGCGGTGAAGTGCCAGAGGTGGTGCTCAACAACCTCTACAAGAGCACTCAGCTTCAAGATAACTTTGGTATGAATATGGTGGCGCTGGTTGATAACCAGCCGCGCCTCTTGAACCTCAAGCAGATGCTGGAGTATTTTCTGCAGCATCGCCGCGAAGTCGTCACGCGTCGAACCATTTTTGAATTACGCAAAGCCCGTGATCGCGGCCATGTATTAGAAGGCCTGGCCGTGGCGCTGGCGAACATTGATGAGTTCATTGCCATCATCAAAGCAGCTGCAAATCCAGTGGTGGCCAAACAAGAATTGATGGGCAAGTCATGGGATTCCTCCATGGTGCGCGAAATGTTGGCGCGTGCCGAGACCGATACACCCGGCGGGCGTAATGCGTATCGTCCAGAAGGTTTGTTGCCTGAATACGGCATGCAGGCCTCAGGCCTCTATCGCTTATCCGATAGCCAGGCACAAGAAATTCTGCAGATGCGTTTGCAGCGCTTAACTGGACTTGAGCAAGATAAGATCGTTTCTGAATACAAAGAAGTCATGAATGAGATTTCAGACTTGCTTGACTTACTGGCTAAACCAGAGCGAGTAACGCAAGTCATCGAGGCTGAGCTGAAAGAAGTGCAAGCCGATTACGGCAAAGAAGGTGGTGATACGGGCCGCCGCTCATTTATTGAAATGAATGCCACCGAACTCTTTACGGAAGATCTGATCACGCCGCAAGACATGGTTGTAACCTTATCGCACTCCGGTTATATGAAGAGTCAGCCACTCAGCGAATACCGCGCACAGAAACGTGGCGGCCGTGGTAAACAAGCGGCCGCAACGAAGGATGAGGATTGGATTGACACCCTGTTTGTGGCAAATACCCATGACACTATTTTGTGTTTCTCCGATCGTGGCCGCATGTACTGGCTCAAAGTCTGGGAAGTCCCACAAGGCAGTCGTACATCGCGCGGTAAGCCGATCGTGAATATGTTCCCGCTGATCGATGGTGAAAAAATCACAGTAATCTTGCCAATCAAAGGCTACCAAGACGATCAATATGTCTTTATGGCAACCAGCCTCGGTACCGTCAAAAAGACCCGCCTCTCGGATTTTTCCAATCCGCGCAAGGCCGGCATCATCGCAGTTGATTTAAATGAGAACGACTTCTTGGTCGGCGCTGCGATTACCGATGGCAAACATGATGTGATGCTGTTCTCGGATGCAGGTAAAGCAGTGCGCTTTGATGAGAACGATGTGCGCCCGATGGGAAGAACGGCCCGCGGCGTACGCGGCATGAATTTAGCTGCTGAGCAAAACGTGATTGCTATGCTGGTTGCTCCCGCAGAGGCGTCTGATGGCGCGGTATTAGCAGAAGCTGGTGTGGTTGCCCCTAGTAGCGTGCTAACCGCTACGGAAAATGGTTTTGGTAAGCGCACTCCTATCGCGGAATACACCCGCCATGGCCGCGGCACGAAAGGCATGATTGCAATTCAGACCAGCGAGCGTAACGGAAAAGTAGTGGCCGCATCCTTAGTCTCGCCGGAAGATCAGATTATGTTGATTACGACGGGCGGAGTCTTAGTCCGTACCCGGGTTTCAGAGATTCGCGAGATGGGCCGAGCAACCCAAGGCGTTACCTTGATTAGCGTCGATGAGGGTACGCGCTTATCGGGTCTGCAGCGGATTGCAGAGAGCGATTCCGATGACGATGCAGATGAGTCTGGAGATGAAGTCGATACCGCTGCCGGTGAATCCACACCCGATGCGTAATGTAGTTATTTGATCTCGCACTCCTGAACTCCATTATGACTTTCGACCGCCGCATTTTTAATTTCGCAGCGGGCCCTGCCACTTTGCCTGCCGAAGTTTTACAGCAGGCATCAGAAGAGATGCTGAACTGGCGTGGCATGGGTTGCAGTGTGATGGAGATTAGCCATCGTGGCCCGGAGTTCATGGCCCTTTATGAGGAAACCCTGCAGGACATGCGCGTACTAATGGGTATACCCGATAGCTATGCGATTTTGATGTTGCAAGGCGGCGGCATTGGTCAAAATGCGGCAGTGCCGATGAACTTGATGCCACTCGCCAAAAACGGACCTAAAGCAGATTTTTTGGTTACTGGGATTTGGTCTGAGAAATCGTTCTTAGAGGCACAAAAATACGGTCAGGCCCATTTGGTGGCAAGTTCAAAAGACCAGCAATTTACGACCATACCAGCACGCAATACCTGGCATTTATCGGATGATGCTGCCTACTTGCATTACTGCGCCAATGAGACGATCGGCGGCGTCGAGTTTCAAGAGGTGCCGGATGTGGGTGACCGCATTCTAGTGGCCGATATTTCTAGCAACATTTTGTCGCGCAAAATGGATGTGACGCAATGCGGCGTCTGGTTTGCTGGGGCACAGAAAAACATTGGCCCTGCCGGCGTGACCTTTGTCATTGTGCGTAGGGATTTAATGGGCCATCAAATGCCAATCACGCCTACGATTTGGGATTGGGCCAAAGAAGAGGCTATGCAATCGATGTTGAATACGCCCCCCACATTCGCCATTTATTTGTCTGGGTTGGTATTTAAGTGGCTATTGAAGCGGGGCGGGGTTGCGGAGATGGAGCGCGTTAACCTTGAAAAATCTACCTTGCTATACACCTACATCGATCAAAGCGATCTGTATGAGAATCGGGTGGATCCACGTTACCGCTCCCGCACCAACGTCACTTTCTTCCTAAAAGACGAAAGCTTAAATGCGGCCTTTTTAGCGCAATCCAGTAGTGCTGGCTTGGCTGCATTGCGCGGTCATAAAGCGGCTGGTGGAATGCGCGCCAGTATTTACAATGCGATGCCATTGGAAGGTGTTCAAACCTTAGTGGAATTTATGCGTGAATTTGAAAGGCGAGCGTAATGACGACCGAAGATCAGCGTTTAGCTCCTTTGCGAGCGCGCATCGATGCCATCGATGCTGAAATACTCGAACTCCTATCCAAGCGCGCAAAAGCGGCGCAAGAGGTGGGTCACGTCAAAGGTGATTTTGTATCGCCGGTCTTTCGTCCTGAGCGCGAGCGTCAGGTCGTCGCCAATTTAATCAAACTCAATCAAGGCCCTTTGCAAAACGATGGCATTGCAGCCATTTGGCGTGAAGTAATGTCGGCCTGCCGCGCCTTAGAGGCTAGGCAAACGATTGCCTACTTAGGGCCCGTCGGTACCTTTTCTGAATTAGCCGCGCAAAGTTATTTTGGTCAATCGATTAGCGGATTGCCGTGCTCGAGTTTGGATGAGGTATTTAAATCGGTTGAAAAAGGTGCTGCGCAATTTGGAATTGTGCCGGTCGAGAATTCCAGCGAGGGCGCGATTTCGCGCACGCTCGATTTATTACTCGACTCCCCATTGCACATTAGCGGTGAAGTGGTTTTATCGATACGCCACCACCTGCTAACCAAATCAGGAAGCTTGGATGATGTAACGACGGTATGCGCGCATGCGCAGGCCTTGGCTCAGTGCCAACAGTGGCTCAGCGTGCATACTCCGCAGTTGCAGCGCCAAGCAGTTAGCAGCAATGCAGAAGCAGCCCGTATGGCGGCTGCCGATCCTACGATTGCGGCAATTGCGGGTGATCCAGCGCAAGTGGCATATGGTTTACAAGCAGTCGCCAGTCAGATTCAAGATGATCCGCACAATCGCACGCGTTTTGTGGTGGTGGGAAATTACCAATGCCAGCCTACTGGCAATGATCAAACCGCATTGGTCCTATCGGTTGCGAATAAGCCAGGCGCCGTCTATTCTTTATTGGCGCCCTTGGCCAAGCATGGTGTTTCGATGACGCGCTTTGAGTCGCGTCCGGCCCGCAAAGGGACCTGGGAATATCACTTCTATATTGATGTCGCTGGTCATGCGGACGATGTCAATGTGGCTAAGGCGCTAATGGAGCTACAAGATACAGCTGCCTTTTACAAAAAGCTGGGCTCCTACCCACGCGCATTGGGTTAACGATGAGCACGCCACTGGGTCTTAAACACATTCAAGCGATTGCACCCTATGTTGGGGGCAGGCCGATCAGTGAAGTAGCGCGCGAATACGGCCTTGACGAGAGCAAGATTGTGAAGCTTGCCTCGAATGAAAATCCGCTCGGTATGCCGAAGTCAGCACAAGAGGCGATGCTGCGTGCTGCAAGTGACCTTGGCCGTTATCCGGACTCCAATGGCTTTGAGCTTAAGAAAGTGTTGTCGGATCGCCTCGGCGTTCCTGCCGACTGGATCACCCTGGGTAATGGCAGCAATGATATTTTGGAGTTGGCTGCTAGAGCCGTTGCACAAGCGGGCGATCAAATCATTTTTTCGAAGCATGCGTTTGCAGTGTATCCGCTTGCTACTCAGGCAGTGGGTGCTGTTGCGGTTGAAGTGGCGCCAACACCGCAATATGGACATGATTTACCGGCGATGCTGGAAGCAATCAAACAGGCCGGTGACAAAGCCAAGCTTGTGTTCGTGGCGAATCCGAATAATCCGACTGGTAGCTACTTAGAGCCTAAAGTAATTGAAGCGTTTTTGTCGAAAGTGCCAAGCAATGTGGTTGTGGTGTTGGATGAGGCGTACAACGAATATTTGACGCCAGAGCAGCGCTACGATGCAATTGCCTGGATCAAGCGTTATCCCAATATGATTCTCTCGCGCAGTTTTTCCAAGGCCTACGGTTTAGCCGGTCTGCGGATTGGCTATGGGGTCGCGCAGCCCGGGCTGACTGATTTGCTCAATCGCATTCGGCAACCTTTTAATGTCAATAGCCTTGCTCAGGCAGCAGCCATTGCCGCCTTTCAGGACGATGCCTTTTTACAAGCCGGCTTTGAATTAAATCAAGCCGGATACGCGCAATTAACTGATGCATTTAAAGAGCTTGGATTGCGATTCTTGCCATCGGCCGGCAACTTTGTGCTGGTTAAGGTCGGCGACGACAGCGGCGCGGGTGCGCGCATCAACTTGGAACTACTTAAGCGTGGCATCATCGTAAGGCCTGTTGGCAATTATGGCCTGCCGGAATGGTTGCGCATCTCGATTGGACTGCCCGAAGAGAATGCTGCTTTCATTCGTGCTTTGCGCGACATTTTGCAATCGACCTAATTTTTAGTAAGCACTACGTACACACCAAGCTCATACTAAGTACATTATTTATTCATGACTCAATCTAAATCTGTCCACTTTGGTAAGGTAACTATTGTGGGTGTTGGCCTCATTGGTGCCTCGCTCGGTCTTGCTCTAAAGCGTGCAGGCGTAGTCGATGCGGTATATGGAGTAGGTCGTAGTAAAGCCAATCTAGATCAGGCCGTTGCTATTGGCGCTATTGATGGTGTTCTCACCTTAGAAGAGGCGGCAAAACAATCGCAGGTCATTGTGCTGTGCGTTCCCGTTGCGCAAATGCGCGCCACATTTACCGCCCTCGAGCCTTTTTTAGAGCCGCATACCTTAATGACGGATGCGGGCAGCACCAAGAGTGATGTGATTCTGGCGGCTAAAGAAGTATTAGGAAAAAAAGCCTGCCAGTTTGTGCCGGCTCACCCGATTGCGGGCGGGGCACAGCATGGCGCTGCAGCAGCGAAGGCTGATTTGTTTGAAGGCAAGCAAACCATCATTTGTCAGCTGCAAGAAAATGCTAAGGCCGATGTCGAACTCATGACGCAGTTTTGGGAATCAACCGGCGCTCGGGTGCGTAAGATCGGCGCCGTTCAGCACGATGCGATTTTTGCAGCAGTGTCACACCTGCCGCACGTTCTCTCGTACGCCCTCATGGTGAGCGTGATGAATTCAGAAGACGCGCAAGAAAAACTCCAGCATGCTGGTGCGGGATTTCGGGACTTCACCCGCATTGCTGCCTCTAGCCCAGAAATGTGGCGTGACATTTGCTTAGCCAATCGGACTGCAATCCTGAAAGAAATGGATCAATACTTATCAGTCGCTGGTCACTTGCGGGAGCTGATTGCCAATGAAGATGCTGCTGGATTGGAAAAAGTATTTGCAAAAGCCAGTAAGGCGCGCCAAGAATGGGATGGCTCGAAATGAGTCAGCAGAGCAGTCGAGTAGAGCAAATTACGATTGGCCCATTTACTCGGGCTGAAGGTCGGATCACACTACCTGGTTCAAAGAGTATTTCCAATCGCAGCTTATTGCTTGCCGCACTGGCTTCTGGTCAAACGACGCTGAGTAATTTATTGGATGCGGACGATACCCAAATCATGCGCGCTGCATTGCGACAGCTGGGTTTAACGGTTGAAGATCGGGATGAGACCAGCTGCTTGGTAACAGGAAGCGGTGGTCATTTTCCGATTCGTGAGGCAGATTTGTTTATGGGTAATGCCGGGACTGCCATTCGTCCGCTGACCGCCGCACTGGTGATGCAGCAAGGTGACTACCGCCTGTCGGGCGTAGCGCGCATGCATGAAAGACCCATTCGGGATTTGGTCGATGGCTTGCGTCAAATCGGCGCTACGATCAGTTACCTTGGTGAGGAGGGTTATCCGCCGATTCAAATCCATGCATCGACCATCTCGATCCCAGAAGTTGTTCGTATTCGAGGTGATGTATCGAGTCAATTTTTGACAGCCCTGCTGATGGCCTTACCTTTGCTTGCAAAAGAAGCGATTCGGATTGAAGTCATTGGCGAATTAATTTCAAGACCTTATATTGAAATAACACTCAAACTGATGCAACGCTTTGGTGTGCAGGTGGATATCCCGGATGCACAAACCTTTGTGATTCCAGCACAGCCTGTATTGCAAAACAGTGAGTCTGTCTATCGCAGCCCTAAAAAATTATTGGTAGAGGGCGATGCCTCATCTGCATCTTATTTTTTAGCGGCAGGAGCGATTGGCGCGGGCCCGGTTCGCGTCTTGGGTGTTGGGCGCGATAGCATTCAGGGTGATATTGCTTTTGCTGACGCCTTAGCGCAAATGGGCGCAAGCATCACCAAAGGCGATGATTGGATTGAGGCATCCAGTCCGGCGAGCGGAACCTTGCGCGGCATCACCATCGACTGCACGGCCATTCCCGATGCGGCTATGACATTGGCAATTGTTGCGCTATTTGCAACTGGCGAGACCCGTTTAAATGGGATTGCAAGTTGGCGCGTCAAAGAGACTGACCGGATTGCGGCAATGGCAACCGAGTTGCAAAAAGTAGGTGCCAGCATTGAAGCGGGCTCAGACTATTTGGTGATCCGCCCACCCCTTGCCTGGCAAACCCCAGCCGATGGGATTGATACCTACGATGATCACCGCATGGCCATGTGTTTTTCCTTAGCTGCTTTTGGTCCTAATCCGATATTGATTAATGATCCCAATTGCGTTGCTAAAACCTTCCCACACTATTTTGCTGAGTTTGCGCAGATTGCTCAGATTTCTGCTTAATAACGCATGAGTGAGTCCAGCAAGCCACCCGTAATTGCAATCGATGGTCCTACCGCCTCAGGTAAGGGCACGGTTGCAGCGTTGGTTGCAAAAGCATTGGGATTTCACTATCTGGATAGCGGCGCCCTCTATCGCCTAGTGGCTTTGGCAAGTGAGCGGGAGGGGGTTTCCACCGAAAATGCCTCTTTTTTAAGCAAAATAGCTGCTTCCATGCCAATTTCCTTTGAAGATGGGCAGATTATGCTCGGCAATGAGGATGTTTCTGACCTGATTCGGGCCGAAAAGATCGGGCGCAGGGCCTCTGAATTGGCCGTTCACCCCGAGGTTCGGCAGGCCTTGGTGCGCTTACAGCACGGTTTTCGCCAGAATCCAGGCCTAGTAGCCGATGGCAGGGATATGGCGAGCGTTCTTTTCCCGGATGCAGGGCTCAAGGTGTTCCTCACGGCCAGCGTTGCTGCTCGCGCAGAACGGCGATATAAGCAATTGATCGCTAAGGGAATTTCTGCTAACATGTCCGACTTATTGCACGATTTAACGGCGCGCGATGCACGGGACAGTAGTCGTGGGAGCGCACCATTAATAGTGGCTGAAGGGGCAAAAATGCTCGATACGTCGGACTTATCGATTGATCAAGCAGTAAGCCAGGTAATAAGCTGGTATCGATCTTCGGTATCCAGCCAGTCGTAAAAGCAGTACGCAGTTGCTGTATTGGTGTTCGCGAAACGCTACAACGCAATTTCTAACCATGCGTGTTTCGTCGAACGTGTTTAATCCAACCCGTCAGGCCTTCTGGCGGCACAAAGTGAATATACATGTCTGAATCTTTTGCAGAATTATTTGAAGAATCCCTAACCCGATCGAATATGAAGACCGGCCAAGTTATCTCGGCTGAAGTCCTTCGCATTGATCATAATTTCGTGGTAGTGAACGCCGGCTTAAAGTCCGAAGCGTTTATTCCCGTTGAAGAATTCCATAACGACGCCGGTGAGATTGAAGTTAATCCGGGCGATTTCGTTTCAGTTGCCATTGATGCCCTTGAAAATGGCTACGGCGACACCATTCTTTCCCGTGACAAAGCGAAGCGCTTGGCATCGTGGATGAATCTGGAAAAAGCCCTTGAGCAAGCCGAGATTGTTACTGGTACCGTTACCGGCAAAGTTAAAGGCGGCTTAACGGTGATGGTCAATGGCATCCGCGCATTCTTGCCCGGTTCGCTGGTTGATACCCGCCCAATTAAAGATACCAGCCCATACGAAGGCAAGACCATGGAGTTCAAGGTCATCAAGCTCGATCGTAAGCGCAATAACGTGGTTCTCTCCCGCCGTGCTGTAGTTGAAGCCAGCCAAGGTGAAGAGCGTGCGAAGTTGATGGTGAACCTCAAAGAAGGCAGTATTGTTCAGGGTCTGGTTAAGAACATTACCGACTACGGCGCATTCGTTGACCTCGGTGGTATCGATGGCCTCTTGCACATTACCGACTTGGCATGGCGTCGTGTACGTCACCCCAGCGAGATGCTGACAGTTGGTCAAGAAGTCACCGCGAAGATTTTGAAGTTTGATCAAGAGAAGAATCGCGTATCCCTTGGTGTGAAGCAGCTTGGTGACGACCCATGGGTTGGCATCGCGCGCCGCTACCCACCAAACACCCGTTTATTCGGCAAAGTAACCAACCTGACCGATTACGGCGCATTCGTTGAAATCGAGAGCGGCATTGAAGGCTTGGTACACGTATCCGAGATGGACTGGACCAATAAGAACGTTGCTCCAAGCAAAGCAGTTGCACTGGGCACTGAAGTTGAAGTGATGGTTTTGGACATTGATGAAGACAAGCGCCGCATCAGCCTTGGTATTAAGCAGTGCAAAGCCAATCCATGGGAAGAGTTCTCACGTGGCCAACAAAAGGGCGATAAGCTCACAGGCGCAATCAAGTCGATTACTGACTTTGGCGTTTTCATTGGCTTGCCTGGTGGTATTGATGGCCTCGTTCACCTCTCTGACCTTTCATGGAATGAGCCAGGTGAAGAAGCCGTTAAGAAATACAAGAAGGGCGACGAAATCGAAGCCACCGTATTGGCGATTGATGTTGAGAAAGAGCGTATTTCGCTTGGCATCAAGCAATTGTCGGGTGACCCATTCAACAACTACACCTCCACGAGCGACAAGGGCAGCCTTGTTACTGGCACCGTGAAGAGTGTGGATGCGAAGGGTGCAACCATTCATTTGGCTGATGAGGTAGAGGCATACCTGCGCGCTTCTGAAATCTCAACCGATCGCGTTGAAGATGCACGCAATGTCTTGAAAGAAGGCGATACCGTGACAGCCATGATCATTAATATTGATCGTAAGTCACGCAATATCAATCTCTCGATCAAAGCCAAAGACAGTGCTGATCAACATGACGCAATGAGCAAGCTCCAAGGTGATGCGCAGTCGGGCACCACTAACTTGGGCGCTTTACTCAAAGCGAAGATGGATAATCAGGGCTAAACCCATATCGCCACTCCTGGTTTTCAGGGGTGGCGGTTTGCATTGATAGATCATGACAGAACACGATCAACCAGCCATTACCCGCTCTGAATTAGTCGAGAGCTTGGCGGAGCAGTTTCCGCAGTTATTGCCACGGGATGTTGAGTTGGCAGTGAAAACATTGTTAGATACCATGACGCAAGCACTTGCTGAAGGTAAGCGCATTGAGTTGCGCGGTGTTGGTAGTTTTGTATTGCATCACCGACCAGCACGTACTGGCCGTAACCCCAAATCGGGCGAAAAGGTCATGATTCCAGAAAAGCGTGTACCGCATTTCAAGCCGGGTAAAGAGTTGCGCGAGCGGGTTGACTATAAACCCCTTAATCAAGCGCACAACCAGAATCAGTCTGGCAAGAAGGAAGGCTAATTTGCCTCGCTTGCGAGCAAACGCCTTTGGGTCAATACCGACCTGAGTTTGATACCAAACTGCCTTACGTAAACGAACCCCATGATTCAAATTGAAACCGCGTGGCTACTGCTGCTCCCAGTTCTGTTTGGGCTAGGATGGCTTGCATCGCGTTGGGATCTGCGCCTTGAGAGCCGAATGGATGAGCGCGAGCGCATGCTACAGCAGCGCTCCACCTTTAAAGGCCTTAGTCTTTTATTAAACGAGCAGCCAGATCAAGCCATTGAAGCGCTTGTTAAAGTAGCCCAGCTGGATCCTGAAACGGTCGACCTTCATTTCTCGTTGGGAAATTTGTTCCGTCGCCGTGGAGAGACCGAACGTGCGATCCGCATTCACCAGCATTTGGCCGGCCGTGCTGACCTGAAGCCTCGCGACCGTGATCATGCTGCCTATGAGTTGGGCCGGGATTTTTTGCGCGCAGGTCTACTGGACCGGGCTGAGGCATCCTTAAATCAAGTAGGCGAAGGCAAATACAGCGTTCCAGCCAAAGAGAGTCTCTTGGAAATGTATCAAGTTGAGCGCGATTGGAAAAAAGCCATCGTCGCAGCTACCGAGCTGGAGGCATTACAAGACAAGAGTCACCAAACCGAGATTGCCCAGTTCTATTGTGAGTTGGCTCAAGAGGCTTTGCGGCGCAAAGACATGCCCCATTCGGAACAGTCGATTGATCGCGCCTTACAGGCGGTTCCAGCGCAAGCCAGGGCATTGATTTTGCAAGGTGATTATTTGGTTGCGATGGACCGTCCGGGCCAAGCAATTGAGGTGTGGAGCCAAGTGGCAGAAAAACACCCCGCTTACATGCACTTGGTCGCCGATCGCTGGATGGTGGCCCATGCCGCGGTCGATAAAACCAATGCCGGGCTGGATCACTTGATTGCCCTGTTGACCACACAATCGGCTGGAGAGCTATTGGATATTGTGCATAAACATATGATGTTAATTCGTGGGCCTGCAGCAGCTGAGGTGATGTTGGTTGGGGTCATGCAACATACCCCTAGCTTGTCAGCGCTCTCAAAGTTAGCAGAAACGCGTTTGGCCTTAGCGGAGCTTAATGGCAGTCCTGAGCGTATTGCCGACTTACAGGCGACCTTAGGCCTCTTAAAGCAACGTACGACAGCATTGGCGCGCTATACCTGTGGTAACTGCGGCTTCAGGGCAAGGCGCTTTTATTGGCAATGCCCAGGATGTAATCATTGGGAGGCATACTCCCCAAGACGCAGTGAAGGTGCCGCCGCAAGTGGCCCATCCATGTAACTTATTTGTTTAAGAACGGTTAATACATTATGAAAGTCACCATCATTGGCAGCGGATACGTCGGATTGGTGACTGGCGCTTGCTTGGCTGAGCAAGGCAACAATGTCTTCTGTCTGGACTTGGATCCCAAGAAAATCGCCATTCTGAATTCCGGTGGCGTACCCATTTATGAGCCTGGCCTCAAAGAAATGATTGAGCGTAACCGCGCAGCAGGGCGTTTGCAATTCTCAACTGATATTGCCGCATCGGTAGCGCATGGCGACATCCAATTTATTGCAGTAGGTACGCCGCCCGATGAAGATGGCTCCGCTGACTTGCAGTACGTTGTTGCTGCAGCTCGCAATATTGGGTGCCACATGACCACTGCTAAGGTAGTAGTCGATAAATCAACAGTTCCCGTCGGCACAGCAGAAAAAGTGACTGCAGCCATTGCTGAAGAATTAGGAAAGCGCGGCCTATCACCAGAGCTGTGTTCGGTCGTATCTAATCCAGAGTTTTTGAAAGAAGGCGCTGCGGTAGAAGACTTTATGCGGCCTGACCGCATTGTGATTGGGACTGATATTAATCCGCCTGGATTGCGAGCAAGAGAGCAGATGCGTAAACTGTATGCACCGTTTAATCGCCACCATGAGCGCACCTATTACATGGATGTTAAGAGTGCGGAGTTGACAAAGTACGCGGCAAACGCGATGTTAGCAACGCGCATTTCATTTATGAATGAGTTAGCCAATTTGGCGGATGTGGTCGGCGCCGATATTGAGGCAGTAAGGCAAGGGATTGGTTCGGATTCTCGAATTGGGTATGGATTTTTATATTCCGGTACAGGCTACGGTGGATCCTGCTTTCCTAAAGACGTTTCGGCGCTGAGTAAAACAGCGCTCGAGCATGGGCGCGACTTAAAAATACTGCAAGCAGTTGAGGTCGTAAATGAGGCGCAGAAAACCATCTTGGTTGAAAAGATCGAGAAGCGTTTTGGTGCAGATCTAAAGAATAGGAAATTTGCCATTTGGGGTTTAGCATTCAAGCCTAATACCGACGATATGCGTGAAGCCCCCAGTCGCGTCATCATTACTGAACTGGTAAAGCGCGGCGCGTCTGTGGTGGCTTATGACCCGGTTGCTATGCCTGAGGCGGCCCATTGTTTTGAGGTCGATTTTGCGAATAATGCGGAGGGGCGCAAGCGTGTCTCGATGGTTGATCAGCCCATGGATGCCTTGGATGGCTGCGATGCCTTAGTCATCGTTACCGAGTGGAAGGCCTTCCGTAGCCCTGATTTTGATTTACTCAAGCAAAAACTCAAATCCCCCATTATTTTTGATGGCCGAAACCTCTACGAACCCCAAGCTATGCAAGAATTGGGTTTTGAATACCAAGGCATTGGCCGCCACAACTGAGCACGATCATGACCGTAGAAAAGGCAAACCGCGCGCAATTTGCGAAGACCAACTTACTGGTGGTTGGCGACGTAATGCTCGATCGCTATTGGTTTGGTGACTCGGATCGGATTTCCCCGGAGGCGCCAGTTCCAGTGGTACAGGTTTCCAGGGTTGACGAACGTCTAGGCGGCGCTGCCAACGTGGCGCGCAACGTTGCTGCACTTGGAGCGAATACAACCATACTTGGCGTTATCGGCGAGGATGAGGCGGGTGCTCGGATTGGTGAGCTGCTAAAGCAGAGCGGTGTTAATAGTCAATTGGAGGTTGATCCCAAAGTTCCAACTACAGTGAAATTGCGGGTGATTGCACGCCAACAGCAATTGATTCGTCTCGATTTTGAAGAGACGCCGAGCCAAACTGCATTAGAGCAAAAGCTGGCGAGATTTGAAAAAGCTCTGGGTACTGCGGATGTACTTGTACTGTCCGATTACGGCAAAGGGGCCTTGAGTCAGGTTGCTGCAATGATTGAATACGCGCGGGCGCAAAACAAAGTTATTTTGGTTGACCCGAAGGGTGAGGACTACGAAAAGTACCGTGGCGCGACCCTCATCACCCCCAATCGCAGTGAGTTGCGTCAAGTGGTGGGCCGATGGGCAGACGAGGCCGATTTAACACAGCGGGCGCAAGACCTCAGGCATTCACTTGGAATCCAGGCATTACTACTTACCCGCTCCGAGGAGGGGATGAGTTTGTTCACCGATCAGGGCGTTTCGCATGTGCGTGCACAGGCGCGTGAGGTGTTTGATGTTTCTGGTGCAGGCGATACCGTGATTGCAACCTTAGCGGTAGCCCTTGCAGCGCAGTGGCCGCTTGACCGGGCGATGGCACTTGCTAATCGCGCCGGCGGTATTGTGGTGGGCAAGCTAGGCACCGCAACCGTAACTTCGGAGGAATTGCAGTGACGATTATTGTGACGGGCGCGGCTGGATTTATCGGTGCTAATTTAGTGCAGGCCCTCAATGCTAGAGGTGAAAAAAACATCATTGCTGTGGATGATTTACGCCCAGCGGATAAATACCGCAATTTAGCTGATCTCGACATCATTGATTACCTGGATAAGGATGAGTTCCTTGAGGCCTTTGCTAGTGGAAGGCTTGGCAAAGTCAAGGCGGTTTTTCATGAAGGGGCCTGCTCCGACACCATGGAAACCGATGGTATTTTTATGATGGCGAATAACTACCGCTACTCCATGGATTTACTGGATATTTGCACTGAAGAGAGTATCCCGTTTTTGTATGCATCTTCGGCAGCTACCTACGGTGGATCCGATACCTTTGTCGAAAGCCGAGAGCATGAGAAGCCGCTGAATATCTATGGCTACTCCAAGTTTTTATTTGATCAAGTCATGCGCAAGCGCTTTGCTGAAAAAGCAAATACAGCCCAGGTAGTTGGTTTCCGTTACTTCAATGTGTATGGTCCGCGCGAGTCGCACAAGGGCCGGATGGCATCGGTTGCGTTTCACCAATACCATCAGTTTAAAAATCATGGCGTGGTCAAGCTCTTTGGTGAGTATGGTGGCTATGCTGCTGGAGAACAGAGCCGTGACTTTGTCTCAGTTGAGGACGTCGTTAAAGTCAATCTCTTTTTCTATGATCACCCCGAGAAGAGTGGTATCTTTAATTTGGGCAGTGGCAAGGCTCAACCCTTTAATGATGTTGCCCATGCCGTCGTCAACTCCATGCGTCGCATTGCGGGGCAGGCGCCAGTTAGCTTATCGGAATTGGTCAAGCAAGGTTTGATTGAATACATTCCGTTTCCGGACGCCTTGCGTGGCAAATACCAATGCTTTACACAAGCAGACCAAACCCAACTCAGGCAAGCAGGTTATGCAGATGCCTTTCTCAATGTAGAGCAGGGCGTTGGGCGATATATTGATTGGCTGTCTGCCAATGCTGATTTTTTGAGTCAGCCGAGCGCCTAAGCAGACAAAGGCGTAATCTAGATTCACATCCACTGCAGGTGATTACGCATTTAAGCGTAGTCACTCTGTCAGGGCCCCATTTTCAGTCAACAACTCCAGTGTGTGGTCGTTATGTACAGTCCTTGTGCGCTATTTAGCCCAAGGATTTTTTTAACGATCAAAAGGGGTTGATATGATTCAAAAATTTCGTTCGTATGTGCGTCAATATGCATTTCAAGTAGCGCTGATGTCTATGTTAGTACCTGTAATTGGAGTCGGGTTGTCGGATGTAATGGCATCGCCGGTTAACGTCAATAGCGCAAGCCAGTCCGAGCTTGAGAGCATCAAAGGCTTGGGTCCTTCCAAAGCTCGCGCTATTATTTCTGAGCGGGAGGACGGCGGCTTTTACCGCGATGCCAATGACTTACAAAAGCGGGTGCGGGGTATTGGGATGAAATCGGTTGAAAAGATGGTTGATAACGGCTTAACCATTGAATCCCCCAGTGCATACCGTGAAACCCGCAGTGGGGCGAAAGCAGGTTCGCGCGTCCAAGGCGAGCCTGCTCCGCGTACGAGCCGATCCCAAGGGCGCTCGAGGGAGACGCAAGATCAGTACCCCACATCCAAGAGGGGGAAAGGGAAAAAAAACTGGGAATAAACGCCACCCCAATCTGAAATAGCGTAATAGCAGTTCAATTCACCGAATTGGCGGGCTTGTGGCTAAAATAGTTTGATGAACTCGCCCGCCAATCCTCACTCCTCCTACATGACCATCTCCCAAACGGTTGGGAACACGCCGTTAGTACGTTTACAGCGGATACCGGGTCCGGACATCATTGCGCGCGGCAATGTGGTTTTAGGTAAGCTCGAAGGCAACAATCCAGCGGGATCAGTCAAGGATCGTCCCGCGCTGTCGATGATTGTGCGCGCACAAGAGCGCGGCGAGATTCAGCCGGGCGACACCTTAATTGAAGCGACCAGCGGCAATACGGGTATTGCCTTGGCAATGGCGGCTGCGATGTTGGGTTACAAAATGGTGCTGGTGATGCCCGAGAATCAAAGTCTTGAGCGCCGCCAAAGCATGGCAGCCTATGGGGCTGAACTGATTCTGACGGCCGCAACCGGAGGTATGGAGTTGGCGCGTGACTATGCCTTGCAGTTACAAAAAGAAGGGCGTGGCCGCTTACTGGATCAGTTTTCAAATTTAGATAATCCCCGCGCGCACCTCGAGACAACTGGCCCTGAGAGTTGGCGTGATACCCATGGGCAGGTTACGCATTTTGTTTCTTCCATGGGTACGACCGGAACGATCACTGGCGTCTCTACGTATTTAAAGTCGATGAATCCAGCGATTCAGATTATTGGCGCGCAGCCGTCCGAGGGATCGCAGATTCCGGGTATTCGAAAATGGGCTCCAGAGTACCTACCTAAGATTTATCAAGCAGACCGAGTAGACCGCATTGAGTACGTTAGCCAAGGTGAGGCTGAGGAGATGGCTCGTCGTATGGCAGCAGAGGAAGGTATTTTTTGTGGCATCTCGGCAGCGGGTGCTCTGGTGATTGCCTTACGGATCGCACAGGAAGTCGAGAACGCCACGATTGTATTTATCGTTTGTGATCGCGGGGACCGCTACCTTTCGACTGGGGTATTTCCAGCTTAGTTTGGCTTGGGCTTTTTAGGCTTTTGCGTCTTTTTTGTAGCAGACTTCTTGGCTTTAGTGGGCGGCATTGTGGGCGCTTTAAAGGCCGCGCTTTGGTTTTCGTAACCGAGCGCCTCGGCAAACTCAGCGACACTCTGCGCATAAAAATAGCTGCGGTTGTATTGAACAATACTGAGAAAGTTCTCTAGGCCAACAACATAGCGCACTTCATCATTGCCTTGCGGATTGACCAATGGCAGATCGATAATGAGGGCTTTGCTTTGGGGCACTACCCCGCCAGTCTGTAGATCGCCATAGCGACTATCCAAAATACCCAAATCAATGAATTCCTGTACGGTGTGCTTTGCATCTGGCAGGCCATCTGCTAAGCGCCGAATAGCAGCCTGGTTCTGTTCTGTTTCTATGATTGGAAAGTAGATTGGCATCCCGGGTTGCCAGCCGTGCATCCGTAAAAAGCGCGCTACGCTGGAAATGGCATCTGGCCGGCTTTGCCGTAAATCAATCACACCATCGCCATCACCATCCTTGGCGAAATTGCGGATGCTACCGGGCATAAATTGCGGTAGGCCAATTGCGCCGGCATAGGAGCTGGTCTGGTTAAGGCAGCGGTCAAATGCATTCGCTTTTATTGGAGACTTTTTAGTGTTCCGGATTGAATTGCTGTTGGCTTCGTCCCAACAAAGCAAGATCAGTTGTTTGAGCTGATCTTGAAAAAGGACTTCACGGCTGGCGCGGTTGGGCGTATCGGGGTAATTAAATGCAAGGGTGGATAAAACATCCTTGACCTT